>CAISOI010000781.1 GCA_903886985.1 uncultured Chthonomonas sp. | reverse complement strand
TTGAAACCCTCTTGAAGAAGGTCGCTCCGAACATGCCCGTAGCGGATCGTAATACCCTTATTACCTACTTCAAAGAACACAAACCAAAAAATTAGCTAATATTTCAGTCAAGACATCCGTCTTGACTTCGAGGTTAACTCTCTATGCAGTCGATTACCGCTTCAGCACCGGGTCGAATATGCCTGTTTGGTGAACATCAGGATTATCTCGGTCTTCCGGTTATTGCGGCGGCAGTCGATCTGCGTATTGAGGGCTCTGCGAAGCTAAATATACAGAATCAATTCGCCATAAATATGCCGGATATTGGCGAATCCGTCACGATCGACCCCAATGTTCCTCAGGCCTATGGGAACCACAGAGACTATCTCCGAAGCTCCATAACCATTTTGCGCCGACTGGGTGTCTCCTGGCCATTGGGACTCGACATCACCATCGGCGGGAATATTCCAATAAATGCCGGTGTCAGCAGCTCCTCCGCGATGACGGTTATGTGGATTCGCCTGCTGTTAGAGGCGGGCCAAAACTCACCTGAATTTGATTCTGAGCAGATAGCACGCTGGGCATTTGCCGCAGAAGTGACAGAATTTGGCGATCCCGGCGGAATGATGGATCACTTTTGTGCTGCGGTTGGCGGAGTATTGCATATAGATACGCGCCCGCCATTCTCCGCGAAATCGCTCGCTTTTCCACGCGAGGGATTTGTTATTGGTCATTCTCTGGAACCCAAAGCCACTCTCGAAACCCTCGGCTCGCGACGGCGAGAAGTGCAACTCGGAATTGACCAATTGAAATCGCAAATGCCGCATTTCGATCTTGCCACAACGCCACTGTCAGATTGCGAAACAAGTCTGAAACATTTGGATGCGGTTCCTCGCAAAAGGCTGTTGGCAAATCTGAAAAACCGAGACATCACACAATCTGCACTGAATGTAATTGAGGGGCATGATGCCGTGAAATTCGGCCAACTTCTATATCAACATCACCTGCAGCTGCGTGACGGTTTGGAACTTTCAACACCGAAATTGGAGAGCATGCTCGACGCAAGTATGACAGCGGGTGCCCTCGGTGGAAAAGTAAATGGCTCCGGCGGTGGCGGAACGATGTTCGCTTTCGCTCCCGGCAAGCAGGAAGCTGTTGCAGACGCTATTCGCTCAGTGGGCGGTGTTCCTTACATCGTCTCTGTGGACAAAGGCGTCCGCATCCACCTCTAAGACCGCGCAAGCATTTGAAAATGCTTTCCAACTCTGTCACTGCGTAACTTTCCACGGAATATCAGGCACATCTTCGTCAGGATCGGGCAACGCCTCAATCGTACCAAAACGCACCAGTTGTTCCAGCGTCGCCTGTGATGTACAGAAAGCCACGACACCCGGTAGCAACACCGCAGCCCCCGCTCCAGAAAGCAGGCATGGTATCGCAATCAGACAAAGTACCAAAAGCTGGACCGCAGTATACACCGGACTGCTCACCGCCATAACAAAACTATTGCGAATTATCGATTTTAATCCGGGGATTTTGCCGTCGGTGCGCTGAATGGTGCCATTTTCACTGGCAATAAATATCGGCCATTGATAAAGCGACATCGCCCACCAGAAAAGCTGCAAATAAAGCGAGATAATCCCCGGAATAAGAAATATTGCCGACCGAGCCCGAAGATAGAACAGCAAGTTTGCGCCCAATAGAAGCGCGCCAAATGCCTGAAGCGCAGACAATCGAACTGCACGCCAATAGAACTTTGAAGTCTCCTGCAATACTTCTGCAAAACTCGGCCTAGCGTTACGCAGGCGATTCATGGCAAAGAAGACAATGCCCGCGTAAACAGGTCCCGAAATTAACGTGAAGGCGATGAAAAGAGACAGTGTTGCCGCTATGACCAACTGTTTGGATGCAAAACTGAGCCGGTAAACAATACCTATGGGTGCAAGTGTCACAAGGGAAAGAAGGATACTTCCCGCAAGAACTATCGAGATATTGTCCCAAATGGCACGAAACGCGTACCTCAAGGAGCGCACGGCATCCTTAAAATTCAATGGAACATAAACTGGTGCGGGCGTGTTGTCGTGCGAATCTGTGGGCATGTTTCAGCGTACCGGCTGAGGAACGAATGCGTCAAGACACAACAAAAAAATGACCGGCAAACTGGAAGGTTTGCTGGTCAATTTCATGAGCAAATGGCGTATTAGTCGTCCGCGTCGCGCTTTCCGCTGACAGCTTTACCGCTTTTTGGTGCAACGTGAGTCACTACACTGCGGACAGTCGTAGGCATAGGAACGTTTGCACCCTTGATGCTGTGCCAGAGGATACGGTTAAGGGTCTGCTCATCCGCACGGTCGTAGTCACTGAAGTCCATTTTTGCAGACTCCTTGGCGCCAAATGCCGCAACTCCATTCTTTGCGTTAACATCATACTGTGCTGGCACCATGTTGTATGGCGTTACGTCTGCCGTATTCGTAAAGCAGTTGAACATCGGAGTTGCCGCCGCATCATACTGCGTCATTGGCGGGATGCCGAGGATCAATTCCATTGTATGAATCATGGAACAGGTTTGGTACATTGTGCTGTCGAGCGAACCGCGCTTAGTGTAAGGGCTGATTACCAATCCCGGTGTGCGATGCGCATCAACATGATCGGGACCATTTTGCGAATCGTCCTCAATCACAAAGATAGCGAACTCTTTCCATAACGAGCTATGCGAAATCGCTTCCACAATCTTCCCAAGTGCCAGGTCGTTGGATGCGACACATGCTTTGGGTGTAGGACCTCCGACCCGCGTACCCTGCGTATGGTCTTCTCCAAGCGACATAACCATAAAGCGTGGAACGGTGCCTTTCGCTTCAAACTCTTTAAACTCTTTGATAAAGACATCCGCCTTGTCAGTGTCTCGCCCCGACGCAACTGTGTTCGGACCAATCTTCCCGACAAATCCCGGATTTTCATGATCAACAAGTGATTTATGGCTGCGAATTTCACCATAAGATCGGAAGCTCATTCCCTTTTTACCAACATTTTCCCAGAGATATCCTGCAGGCGGATCTTGAACGGAGTCGCCTCCGCGCGGCTGCCCCTTGCTGGAATAGGATGTCACCCAGGCACGCTGAGTGTAGTCGGTGCAGTAGGCTCCGTCGCACCACGGGTGCCCGTCCTGCGATACTTCTCCATCACAATAGAGGTTGTCGAGCAACACAAATTGTTCTGCCAATGCATGGTGATTGGGAGTTATATCCCGCCCAAAGAGGCATAGTTTGGGATCCGCATTCCCTTTTGGAAGATCACCAAATACCTGGTCGTAGGTTCGATTCTCTTTGATAATGTAGAGCACATATTTAATCGGTGATGCATCTCCAACTCGGGTTGGAATCGCGGTTTTGGTTGCACTGGGGAAGGATGTCATGCGGATGTCTTTATAAGGCGAGTTCGCGAGAACCGTTTTGGTGTAGCCGCTGAGTACATTGTCATTGGGTACCGGCACAAATGTTATCGATCCATTCAGCTGGTAGCCCATGTGTCGATAGGACATCAGTGCCGCAGGATTTCTCGTTGGGTTGGGGCCAATGCCGGTTCCCTTGCCATTGCAGACGATGACATGTTTGCCATCTGGTGAAACGTGAACGCCCGTCGGGAACCACTCTGTCGGAATAAATCCCTTCAGTCTACTTTTGCCCGGTTTAGAAATATCCACAACGCAGATGTCGTTGTTGCCCGCATTCGCGACATACAGTGCTTCACTCTTTGGCGAGAGGGCCACTGCAAAAGGCTGACTTCCCGAGGGAGCTGTCGGGGTCAATGCGGTCTTAATCACTTCTATCTTTTTTCGACTTGCAAGGTCAAAAACATCCACTTCATCCGCACTGCCACACGACACAAACATCCGCCCATCAGTCGAAATTGCAATATCATTCGGGTGTTGACCGGTTTCGAGCTTATAAAGGACACCAGAATTTGCGATTGCGCTCACATCTACCACGGAGACGCTCTTGCCGCCCCAGTTAGTGACATAGGCTGTTCGTCCATCTCCAGAGAGCCGAATTACGCCCGGGTGATCTCCCACCGAGACGCTGAATCGCAGCGATCCATCCTCTGCACTCAGGGCATACATCTTGTCATCATTCAGGTTCAAAGCATAGAGAGTTTTGCCATCATTCGAAAGCGCCATCCCGGCAATAGATACTCCGGCAGGAAGACCAGCAGGCAACTTAAAGCCCAGGCTCTGTTGCCAATCGGTTTCGCTGACCTTGTCGAAGATATAGATATCATTCACAGTATTGCTAGACCCGCCCGAAACATACAGCTTCTTGCCGTCTTTGGACCACGCGATGCCGTGACTGGTCTTTAGGACTTTGAGAACAGCTAATTCCTTTTGGGTATCAATTTCGATAATGTGCACATTGTTGGCGTTGTAACCGGAATTTGCTATGGCGAGATATTTCCCGTCAGGGCTGATCGCTCCACCCACAAGCATGTCTCCAGTTCGGATTGCGTTGCCAACCGGGGAGATTTTCCAGCCGCTGTGCAAAAGCGTTTTGTCGCCATCCTTACCGGGTACCGAAATTTGCAGCCCCGAAGTAGGATGCACGATCTTTGCATGGCGAAAATAGGGAGAAACTCCAGCGGCACACAGCGCGGAAATGCCAAGCGTCACTGCAATTGCAGGTGTCATTCGGTGAATTTTCATACTCAATATCCTTGTAATAAAGGCGGCTCGAAATGTTGCGTGAAAGTAAAAGGAAGTAAAAATAGCTAATCGTGTGTAACGACCAAGACATATTATGGTCGCTCAACACGTTAGGAACCTGTTAACTTTTGTTTAAAGCGAGTAAATCATGTTAAAGATCAAATCGAGCGACGCCGCCTATCTGGCATCTCTCACCCGAGATAACACTACTTTTCGACGCGGATCCAGTTAAATACCTGCCTGACCGTTTCGAGGCTGCGAATATCCTCAATAGCTTCACGCATGTTTCCTTCACGGACGGTGTGGGTAACAAGAATAATCTCTGCGAGATCACGCCCTGTTGATTTTTGAACCACGGTTTCAATGCTGACATCATGATCCCCAAGCGCCATGGCAACAGATGCAAGCACTTTCGGGCGGTCATCTACCTGCATTCGCAGGTAATATTTGCTCTCGACATCCACCATTGGGATCATTCGTTTTGCTTCGAAGGTGTTGGTTCGAACTCTGCCAGTCGCCCCCATACGAATGTTCCGGCAGACATCAATCACGTCGCCAACCACCGCGGAACCGGTCGGCATCATCCCCGCGCCACGACCGTAAAACATCACATCTCCCACGGAGTCACCGCGGACATAGATAGCGTTGTAAACATCATTAGTGGATGCAAGCGGATGCGCATTTGGCAGGAGAGCAGGGTGAACACGTACTTGCACTCCATCATCTCCTACACGAGTCGCTATTCCCAGCAGCTTAATCACATGCCCAAGTTCTCTCGCACATTCGATATCCCTGCGCGTGATATGCGTAATTCCCTCAACATAGACATCGGCAACATTTACTCGGGAGTTAAACGCTATGGATGAGAGAATTGCAATCTTGTACTGCGCATCGAACCCTCCAACGTCACTCGTTGGGTCGGCCTCGGCATAACCCTGTGCCTGAGCGTCCCGGAGAACCATATCAAAATCCGCACCCTCAAGCGTCATCCGGGTCAAAATGTAATTGGTAGTTCCGTTAACAATGCCCATCAGCTCCTGAACACGATTTCCGGAAAGCGCATTCCGCATTGGCTGGATAATGGGAATTCCCCCACCAACCGCGCCCTCAAATTGGAAATCAAGGTTGAGCCGATCTGCTTCCGCAGTAATGAGATAGCCCTCTTTGGCAATAAGCTCTTTGTTCGCACTCACGACATGTTTGCCGTTTTTGAGCGCTCGCATGACATACTCTCGAGCGGGACTGACTCCGCCAATCAGTTCGCAGATAATGTCAATTTCGGGGTCATCCAAAACTTCAATGGGGTTGTTGGTAAGAATTTCTCGGGGAACATCCGTTGCGCGTCGCTTGTTGAGGTCTCGCACGGCAACTTTACGAATGACAATCTCGGAGCCGACCTTTTCACGGATACTGTCTGCATTCTGCTGAAGCACCTTGACGGTTCCTGAACCGACAACTCCCAGCCCCAGTATTCCGATGTTGATCTTGTCTTTCATAATATGGGGTCTATGAGCTTCCTACTAGTTTGAGCTGACAAACAAAATGCGCTCATTCTCAGCGGTTCGAGGAGTGATAATTCAATCACTCCGCAACCTGCTCTGAGCGATGGCGCATTCGATAGTCACATTACCCATACTGAATATGCCGATATCGCACCCAGCAGATTGCAGTTAGGCAATACTCAGATAGATAAGGGGTTCTCCCGGCTTAACCAAACTACCACTCTTTGCCACAACT
This sequence comes from uncultured Chthonomonas sp., assembly GCA_903886985.1. GTDB lineage: Bacteria > Armatimonadota > Chthonomonadetes > Chthonomonadales > CAJBBX01 > CAISOI01. Next base: position 4,564 of record CAISOI010000781.1, on the reverse strand, counting down.
TCAACAACTGTTCCCGCGTGTTCCGATGGAACTTCCGAGAAGACTTTCATTGCTTCTATCATCCCGATGGTCTGACCGACGACAACCTCATCACCGACTTCGACATAATTAGGTTGATCAGGTCCCGGAGTTCGATAATAGACCCCAACCATAGGAGTTGTTATCATCAAACGGTTATCTTCATCAATCTCTTCAGCGGCGTCCGCTTCCGCCGTGTTCTCTTCGACGTGTGCCGATTCTGCTCCAGCAATAGCACCGGTTATGAGCGGCAAACCGTGCACAACAGACGCGGTTCTCCCCTCAAATGAGGAGCCGCGAATGACCACTTTCCGGTCACCCTCTTCAATTGCCAGTTCGCTAAGACCGCGCTGCTCGACCAATTTGATCAGGCGCGCAATCTCGACTAAATCGAAACCAAATTCGGACATATTCACCATTTAGCCGGAGTACACCCAGCAAATATTTGTCGAAAAGGAAGCTCCGTCGAACTCTCGCAACACCCTTTTCACGTGAAAGGAATTATACCATAGCATCCGGGAATCGAGGTTGAACTCGTCGCCTCACGAACAAACCCAACCATAGTACTAACTTGGCCTAGTAAACCATCCTCGCCCCAGATTCGTCTCAACATGTGAAAATATGGAATGATAATATGGATTGCAAAAGAGGCAGGGCAAACCAGATGAAGATCACAAAAACCAACTATGTAGTCCCCATCTTAATCATCGCAGCCGTGATCGGACTGCTGGCAACAGCATCCGCCGACCGCGACATCGTCTTCGCCGCCCAGCACTACCGCTGGTCTGGGAAATATTACGTCGACAAAGACAGTCATTCTCGTCCGGAGAAAACTCTGGACGATGTCGACACTTACCACCTTTACCGCATGAATCCGGATGGCAAGAACGCCAAGCAAATCACCTTCGGAAATGGTAATGAATTCGAACCCCGATGGTCTCCTGACGGTAAAACCATTGCATTCATAAAGGCGGATTCCAACTATGGTAATAAGTCGTTATGTATCGCTGATGAACGGGGACAACATCAAAAGAGTCTGTTCAAATTCACAAATGACACCAAATTTCGTTGGTCTCCAAACGGCAGGCAATTAGGCATTTTGATACCTGATTGGGCAGATCGAGCCAATCATATAGACCGGCTATGCATAATTGATATCAAAACCGGTCACAAACAGTTGTTGAAGTATGTCACGGACTTTGATTGGTCTCCCGATTGCCGAAAACTTGCTCTCTGGTACCACTTTCAAGAGTACGAATATGAACGAAACGTCTTCAAAATTGTCGATGTGGCATCGAACAAGGTAATTCGTTCTGAAGACTATATGTCCGAGCCATTTTGGATAAGCAACTCAAGAATCCTGGGTATTGAGTTACCTCGCGAAGGTACTGAAGAATCGGCAAGCCTGAGGTTTACCGACGCCAATGGACAGTCAAGCGAATTCGAGCAAATGCAATATATAAACAACGAAGGTCCAACGTGGAGTACTCGGGATGAGTGGCGCAGAGTACCTTTGTCAGGACATGATTTGATCTGTCAATCTTATTGGGGAATGAGCGATGGAGGCCATTATCAGTGTTACGTCGTGAATTGGTTTACAAAATTAGTTAGGTATCTTGCACCCGGCAGATGCCTCGGCGTCTCTCCAGACGGCAAATCCATCCTTGCAGCAGACCAAGACTGGATCGGTCCCTACAAACGCGGCGGGCGACGCTGTGGCCCTATCAAACTCATCAACATCAAAACCGGCAAATCCCGCACTCTCACCGGCAAACTCATGAGCGTCGCAGGCGGCGATTGGCGCAAACCTCCCGCCAAAACCTCAAGGTAAACACTATGGGACCCATCCAGCTTCTCCTAACAATTGCCCTCCCATTACTCACGTCCGTATCCGGCCACGGCCAAACCAAACCTTCCGCGAAACCGGCTATTTCGCCGGAGCAGCTTTCAAAGTACAAGGTGATGCAATTCTCCGATAAGAACTACAGAAATTATTGCTGGCTTGATGATAAAACTCTTATTATCGCAATAGAAGCAGAAGCGCAGAAACTCATTACCCGACCGGCAGATCAGTACATCCCGCTATTGAATGAGCTTGAAAGAAAACATCAAGAGGTCGGATCATTCGGTAGTCTAGATATCGCGGCTAATGGCAAGTGTATTATCGGCAACATTGGTAGAAGCCATCACATATTTTCACTAGAAGGGAAATTCCTATCAGATGGTTATGATAATTTGGTGATCAGCCCTGATGGAAGACAAATTGTAACATGGTATAAAGGTCATAATTTAAGCATCCTGAGATATCCGATTATGCGCTTGAAGGAGATAGTGGGGCAAAAGGAAGGAACTCGAATAACGAATGATCGCCAGCACCCTGTCTTCACCGAAGGAGGCATAGCGGACATAGGATTTTCCAATCAATTCTTAATTGTCTTGTCTCATCCATTCAGAGCTAGTCTTAAAGACAATTACGATTCAGACGAGTCACGTCTCTGGATATTGAAACGTAGCAGAACCAATTTGAACGGTCGTACCTCACGCAAAGAGCTGAACATTCCGATAAGTGGTCGTATTATCCGTAGCTTTTTTTCTCCAGACAGCGAACAGTTCTTGTTAATGATTCACTCCGGCAAGGAAGGAAAACTGGTTCATATCTGCCTCGGCAGCATTAACAGCACCCAAACAAAGTTGCTTCTTACCATTTCCAATCCGGGAGCCTTGTTTGATTTTCGAGTCAAATGGAAACCCAACAACAAAGAGATCAGCTTCGTCTACAACAACACTCTGTATGCAATCCCGGTAGAGTAGGACATCAAAATCAGATTGTTATTACCAGTAATGGTCATCTGCTTTCCGGTCGGGAACTCAAACAATCAGATTTGCCATATACATATTAACGCGGTCAAACTTCGTTTGTGAGATCAAAATAAATTGTCGTGTATTGGGTCTGAACTTGTAGTTTTCTGGTTCTGACAATGTTCGCATTTTGCCGGTGGAAACCGGAAAACCAAAAGGGATCCAGTAGCCTTGAATAGTGACCGGTCAAAACTGTTTGCTTCGCGAGCGTTGATCATTATTTTCCTCGTCTATGTTGCATCACTTTGCCTGCCAATTTCAATCTCATATAGGGGCGTCTTTGGGTCGCATCGTCTCGAGTATGTTCTTCATGCCTTTCGTCTATTTGGCAACCAGTATGCGGTATCGAAGTTGTATCTTGTTACGCGAATAGTGCCCAACCTACTCTTCCTATTCGCCTGTGTGCAAGCAAGAAAAAGGGAATGGGTGTCGGTCACTACTGTGGGGGCATTGTCCCTGGCAATTGGTTCCCAAATATACTATCAGCCGCGCTTCATTAGTTATGTGCAGGACGGATATTGGCTCTGGATGGCGAGTTTTGCAATGATAACGCTATTGGGATTCTGGCAATGGCAGGCTGAATCACTTCAACCGACCGAAATTCATCAGCAGGAGAACGATAACTCAATTGGGTACGCATCAATTTGTACAATGATCGTTACATGTTTTTATATTATCATGCTCCTGCAACCGAGAGATGTCTTGCAGTCCTATATGTTCCTTGCAGGTCGACCTGTTTCAAGGTATGTCTTGATGGATTTGTTCCCGTCCATTCTGTTTTTGACCGGCTGCATTCTCGCTACACTTCGGAAATGGATTGCAGTCTCGATTGTTGGCGTCTCAGCAATTGCATTTGCCGCAGTATACAGTTGGGAATTTCAAGTTTTCAAGCAAGCCGTTCCGCCTGTTTACATTATGTGGATATTGGCTTTCCACATGATGACTGGAATTGGCCTGCGGCAGTGGTATGTCAGTTGGTATCGCCGCAATCAGTTGACCAAGTCTATTGGGCTAATCAATACTGAATAAACAGTGAATTAAGTAGGTTTCTCGACTAACTCCTTCGCTTATCTCATCGTCGGACATCGGCTGTCTGGAAAATTGGTATAATTCGAAAGGATAGCAACAAGGACATGTCAGTTATGGCTTCAGCAACTTTAGAAAATGCTACGGCACCAACTCCAATGCTTACAATGGAAATGGAATACCTTGCCCATGAAGCGGGCATAAAACTTGAGTTCGTCAATGGACTTTCTATTTGGGAGGCTTCTCCGGTTAAGAGCCACCAAAAAAAGATCGACCAAATCCGAGCGAGCTTAAAACCATTGTATCAGGACGGTGGTAGTTGCAGTTGCATTTCCTACAACGACCTGACAATCCAATTCCCCGACGGATCCATTACACGCCCGGACATTTCCATTTTCACGCAGGAACCAGAAGAGGAGGACGCCTTTAGTACTCGAATTCCTGATATTGTGATTGCCGTGCTTAATCCCGGATTTGAGAAGAAGGACACCGAGATCACAATTCCATTTTATTTGAGAAACGGAATCCCGGATATCGTTCACTTCGACCCGGCAACGAACAAAGTCTTACACTATCGCACAGGCGTGGCGACAGAATACGATTCGCCAGTGGAATTAACTTTTGCCTGCGGTTGCAAAGCGACTATCTAATTATCCTTACT
>CAISOI010000780.1 GCA_903886985.1 uncultured Chthonomonas sp. | reverse complement strand
CCTGATGCCAGCGTAACAGAATAAATCTTGCCATTGTTTAGGCACAGAAGCTCATGTGTCTTCAGTGGAATGCCATTCACCTCAATCGCGGAAAGTCGATCAATACCCTCCACCTTAGCAAGAGAAGCGGGCTTGTCTCCAAGGTGTCTGTAAGATGGAAAGTTCTTCGCTTTCTTTAGCGTCTCAGTTGCATATTCTTTGACGGTCTTGAACTTAGTTTCATTAACTTGAACAAGAATGTTAGTTCTAAACGACTTTGAATCGGCAGTTTGAAGATTTTTCTTGATACGATCCAAGAACTGTTTGTTCGACTCTTTGCCTTGCTGTTTTATCTGAACTGTGACATGCGCGGGTTCAACAAAAGATACTTCCGCACCGGCAAGTGCTCCCTGGCCCGGCTTTGTGCTCTCTGCGGACCCAACATCCCAACCTATGGGCGGTGTGACCGCGAATTTATGTAAATTGCTCACGACTGGTGTCTGTGCACCAAGAGCTATTGATAGGGCGAGCAATGGCAGCCCGATCCACAATTTGATTTTTTTCAATAATGTTGTGCTCCAAAGTCTTAGAACAGCTGTGAGACAGGAACGACCCCGCTTCTTGCAGAGGGGGCGCGAAGGACACGTATTTGATCAGTGTGACCCATTAGTATATCCCATTCACGCGGTTGGGTCAAATCACCCGTTAGTAGTTAATGGGAGTCGAATTCGAATTCAATTCCGAGCCCTGTTCCAGATCCTGGAAGTACTCTTCCGTCCTTCCAAAATAGACCTTTTGCCGGATCAGGCAGCAGGTTTAGGTGGCTGTCGAGGTCAAGATAATCAGCAAACGCGGATATGTGCACGCTTCCGGCGATTGCCAGACTGGATTCGGACATACAGCCCATCATGACTTTTAGGCCGTGAGCACGGGCTGTATGAATGAGTTTCAAGCCTTCGCGGATTCCGCCTGACTTCATCAATTTTAGATTGATCCCATGTACCCTATCAGCAAGTTTGGGAATATCCGCTGAGTTTCTGCAACTTTCGTCCGCAAAAATGGGTAATGGGGCGTCTTTGAATAGAAACGGAAGATCCTCCTCCTGTCCCAGTGGCAAAGGCTGTTCGATGTATTCAACGCCCTTCTGAGCTAACCACTCCATCATCATTTTTGAACCATTGACGTCCCAGCCGCCATTCGCATCGACTCGAATGAGAATATTGGACGGAATTGCCTCAACAATTGCGGAGAGCATTGCTTTGTCAGCGTCGGTTCCGGAGGGTGATCCGAGTTTAACCTTTAGGCTGTGGGGCTGGAGCCGTGCAATAGTCTCAAGTGCCCGGTTTCTTGCTTCTTCAGGTGAGCATATGCCAATGGTCAGACTGGAATCGACAATATTAGAAATGTCGGCTCCCAAAAGCTGGTATACCGGCATACCAGCCCGCTTTCCAAGCCAATCGTAAGCAGCAAAATCTATAGCGGCAGCAGTTGATGCACTAACAGTGTGGCCACAGAGCACGTCTTGAATTTTGTCCATCTCCCACGGTTGAACAGCAAATAGGTCTTCACGAATACTATCAACCTGGAAGGCGGCTACCGCGGCATCTTCCTCGCCACCGCCTATATTGACAGGCGCCATCTCTCCAATTCCACAAACGCTTTCGCATTCGATTTCGACGATCAAGTTATCAGACCCTGCCGACGTACCGCGGCTAATCGTCAATGGAACCCGTTTTTTTAACGAAACAACTTTGCTAGATATCTTCATAACTACCGTAGCCTCAACGGTGTTAGTACAATATTCTTGTACCAGCACTCACTGGCTTTTCCTCCGTGAATTTGCAATCCGATAATACCTGTCTGGGGAAGGGATGCATCTTCCTCCGAGTAGTCAACGGTCATAGTTCCGGTGATCCAGAGTTGGATACGTTTTCCCACACATCGAATAGTGTAATCGTTCCATTGATCACGTTTCAAAACATTGTTAATCACTTCGTCGGATGGTTTGATGAGCGTTCGGTTTCGGCGCGATTCGTCATAAAGAGATCCCCAATAGCCATCTCCTAGGTCAGCTTGATATCCACAAACTTCGTTATTATTCGGAACACGCTGACTTCGAATCTGGATTCCGCCATTGGCAGTGGTACCAATCAATTTGAACCTGAGTTTGAGTTCAAAATCACCATACTGGTCGTGAGTACATAAGAATTCATTGCGAGGAACGTCGTGATCGAGACTGCCACCAATGATCGCGCCGTCTTGCACGCGAAATGATTTGGGGTCGCCTTCCCATCCATCTAGATTCTTGCCATTGAATAGCGCAACAGGCTTGCCTTTGGTTATCTTGGGATACGAAGTCTGACTTCGTACGATGGAAATGGAAGCAAACTGAAGAACAATGAGTATGGCGGCAAACACTAATGGTGATCGCATTGGGTGATTTTCCATGAAGACATATTGGACGTTAGGGCATAATAGTATTATGGAACATAAGCAAGCTCGAAAAACAATTGGCGTCGGTGCTGGATTAACATTTGTAGGTGTAGCCCTTGGGGCTTTTGGTGCTCATGGCTTGCGAGAGAGAATTCCCTCAGCCTCGATGGCAATCTATCAAACGGGCGTACAATACCATTTACTCCATTCTGTCGCACTCATTGCAATTGCTGGTATTGCGAGCGAGATTGCGAAACCTTCAAAAATAGAATGGAT
>CAISOI010000779.1 GCA_903886985.1 uncultured Chthonomonas sp. | reverse complement strand
GATGCCCTTCAGCAAATCATCGACGATGCCGTGACTAAGCGCGCCACCGAAGTCGAGATCATCCCTGGCAAAGGGAGCGGAGCTCTCAAGAAGTCTGTACTTAGATTCCTTGAACGCCCCGATATCAAATCCAAATATCACCGGATCGAAAAAGACGGTGACAACTGGGGCAGGCTCTTCGTTCACTTCCGGTTTTCAAATGAATCACAAAATCAGTCTGCACCAAAACGAACGGGCCCGACCATCGAGGTTTCCTGCCCTGCTTGCTCCGAGAAAATGAAGATCACTTTGGAAGATGACACCGCTCCAGAGTTTCTCCGCATGGAGTGCGGATGGTGTGGCTCACCTACAAAAGTCTCTCTTCGCGTAGACCGCAAGGAGCGAATCTGGGCGACGGCAGAACTCGATTACGGCCCCTGAGAACCGCCACCAGAATCAACCTCTACAGTGGTCCCCGGCTATAATCGGACGGGATCACAAACTGCCCATCCTCGATGGGAGCCTCATCAATTAACTTCACTTCGTTCGAGATATTGACTACCTGATTAATCGGCAAAGAGGTTGCAGTCTTCCGAGTATAAGTGACCTTCACCGCCACCGGGAAGCCTTTCAGCTTTTCGATACGACCCGAAACTGCCTCGGCAATACTTCCCATAGGAACTCCGGGAATCAACAGCGGCAACAATGGATGTTTGAATTTGGTGGGAAAGGTCATGCGTTCTGTCAGCCAGACTTCCCCTTCTATGTCTGTCGAGGTAAATCGCCTGCCACCGGATGGTAAGCCACCCGGCCCCTGCACCTTCAATTCAGAAGATGTTGGAAACGGGAAACCGCCCCCACGCCGCCGACCCCCACCCGGGAATCCGCCACCACTACTATTTCGAGGTCGTTGGGATTGTGGAGTCTCAGGTCGCAGTGTGGAATTTGCCGTGACGTCCCATGGAGTTGCTGACTTGCTAAGAATGGTCCGTGGTGTAAGCACGGTGTTTTTCTTGAAATCAAGGGTGACTGCTTCTTTCAGATTTCCGGCAAACACATGTGCCGAGGAATTCAGATTCTCAGGTTCAACGTTGAGCAGGAATTCTTTCAGAGACCGAGAAGCATAGGTCTTCTTGATGGGATCCAGAATGTAGACCTTAGATATTTCAAAGTCATATAGGTAAGAGTTGCCTTCAGATATGTCCACACGTACTTTCTCGCCCTTGTAATAAGTTCGAATTACGTGAGTGACCGTAGATTGCTGACCCGCTGCGTCGGGTTGCGTGGTTGAGCTCGTAATTTCTGAAGTCACTCGAACATCGGCATTGGATACGATTGGCAGCGATATGGCGAGCGCTGCGCCCGCCAACGCGAGTGAACCAAATTTGCTTACCATGAATTTCTCCCAGAATATGTTCGATCCACAGTTTTTAGATTAAATTGAGTGCACGGGACCGATAAAATTCCGACCACGCCATGGTCGCGCCCATTTGCGATACCTTTATATTGACGGGTAAAATCTGTTTTCGCATCTCGTTGCTGTCTCATTAGACCAAATCCGACGCTTAAATGACCAATATGTGTAATCGCACTCTATCTGCAGCAACCCTGATCCTAATAATCGCGGCCTCTCCGTGCCTCGCTCAAAAGCAAGGGGAAGAGGCAAACAGTCGGATTAGTTGGTCAATACAAGATCGGGCTGTTAAGTTCCTGAAAACTATTGCAGAGCTTTCGCCTCTTCCAGCAAGTGCGGACCCTGATAAAGCACAACGATGGCCACGCCGCCCGGAATTCGTCTACAAAGATCCGAACTCCCCAAATACACTCTCCTCGCCTCGTAAAGTAGTCAGTACCGTGAACGGCGCTTACCTATTTCGCCCTGAGCTATCGCGTCCTTCGTGGAACATCAAAATCTTTCAGGACGGAATCAATATGCTGATCGAACCCGTTTCGAACAGCATTATTGGATTTAGCGATGACGTCGTAGCTCGCGCCATTGGACTAGATAAATTGGCAGGCGCGGACAAAGAGATATCTCAGGCTTCCGCCCTTGCACGCGCCCAAAAGTATCTTGAAGCGACTGGAATGGATACCGATGAATACATTCTGGAATCGATTAAGCTGCGAGAATTGAAAGTCGATCCTACTCCAAATGAGCGGAGATGGTCCTTAGTATTTGGCAGATATTCGAACGGAGTGCCTTTCAACAGGCAGGAACTCTATGTCGAACTCGATGCCGAAAAAGGGCGATTACTGGAGCTATCCTGCAGGAATGGTCTGGAACTCCCGGCGGTCAATCGCGTGCGCGTCGACAAGGCGAAAGCTATCGCCGCCGCAAAACTGTATGTCGAGAATCAGGGAGAACCTGCGACAAATACACCCTCTATCTCCCTTCAGATCATCCAGCCAGATGAAAACGAAGTTTTGGACAATGGGGAAACAGCGGGATATGACCGAAAGACCCAACTTGCATGGATTGTCCGACTGCCTATCACCGGCGCAAGTGGACTGCGACAGTCCTACGAAGTCGCCGTCTCCGCCGCGACGGGCGCAATTATCCACGCCAAGCGATCCTCGGCATTGGTGGATATCGCAACAGCTGATATGAATGGGTGGCAGACCATGACTGCAAATCTCTCGCAAGCTAAAGAGATACAGTTTGTTGCGGACGACACCAAACCCTCAGATACTTGGATCGATTGTGACGCGAATGCTCGCGCCTACTATGGTAGTCTCGCGGTTCTCCGGTCGGTGACAGAAACTGCCCCCGCAGCCAATTCAAAAACAGAACGTCCGACTAAGCTTAATCTCAAAATGACGGATGGGAAAATCATTGCCTATCTATTCTATGAGGTAAGTTTCATCATCTCGGACGGAAAGGGCAACTTTCTGCAATCTGGCTCCGCCTTTCAACATATCAAAGACCTTCAAAAATGAGACACCTTCGCAACTTCAGATTATGTAGTATTTCACGATCAATGCCTTTCCTTTGGACATTGGCAATTAGCACCTCAATAGTCCACGCGCATCAGAACCGTGAACAAATTCACCCTGTTGGCTCTCCCACTCGCAATCTCTTCATCACTCCATCCTCTGGCAATCCGAGAAACAGCGAAGGGGACATGATCCAACTGCGAGATGGCAAATGGTTATTGATCTACAGCCGGTTCACCGGAAAATCTGACGATGATGACGACCGAGCAGAATTGGCGTCTCGATATTCGTCAGATGGCGGAAAACACTGGAGCAGTGATGACGTTATCGTTGCGCGACCGGAAGACGCAATTAATCTTATGTCGGTGACATTAACCAGAATTTCCAAAAGGGAGATCGGCCTGTTCTACCTTCGCAAAAGAAGTGTTTCCGACTGCCGACCGGTTCTGAGGCGATCTACTGATGAAGGCAAAACTTGGAGTGAGCCAGCGGAAATCATAAGTGATGAAGTGGGTTATTACGTTTTGAACAATAACCGCGTGATCAGAACGAAGAAAGGTCGATGGATAGTTCCAGTCGCACTTCACAAAGGGGCAGATGGAAAGTTCATCTCTCGCGGTAAAGCAATGTGCTATCTCTCTGACGATGGCAAGAACTGGCATCGCAGCCGAACCGTCTTGGAATTTGGAAAGAACTCCACCGGACTTCAGGAACCGGGAGTCATTGAATGCAAAGATGGCTCGATAATGATGTGGTGCCGGACCAATTCCGGTGTGCAAGTAACATCTCGTTCCACGGATGGTGGAGAAACTTGGACGCCTGTGGAGCCATCCAACATTCGGTCGCCGTTAGCGCCCGCATCTATTAAGCAGATTCCCGGTAAGAAGACTTGGGTCATGGTCTGGAATGACAATTACGACCCGAAAGCCGGTTGGTCCGCTGGAAACAGAACCCCTTTGACGGTTGCAGTTTCACAGGACGAAGGCAAGACATGGGAGCACAAAAAGGTACTGGAAGACGACCCAGAAGGGTGGTATTGCTATACATCCATTCACTTTGATAAGGGAGCAGTGCTGCTCTCCCACTGTTCAGGACGTCGCAAAAAGGGCGGGCTGAATACACTTCAAGTGACCCGTTTCGAAGTCGATTGGCTGACAGACAAACCAAAATAATCCCAAGTTGACGGAAAAACGACTGATTCAAAGTACAATAGTGGAGCGACTCCAATTATGCAGGCGAAACGGCATATCCAGTTGGGGTTCAAACCAATTTAGATTTTGTGTTGCTGGGCCGTGTTCTCCGGTCTCAGCCTTAAAGAGAAGGAGCCAACATGCCCTGTCGTGTAAAGAATCAACATAGACCACGCCATCACACCCACACGGTGAAGGCCGCCAATTCTGCTAAGGACATCTTTCATGGCTTCCCCCCCATCGAAAAACCTGAGCCAGTTGTCGCTGAAGTTGTGGCGGCACCAGTAGTAAAGGCAAAAGCAGTAAAAGCAGAAGCACCGGCAGCTGAAGAAAAAGCACCTGCAAAGCCACGAGCGCCCCGCAAGAAAGCCGACGCTCCAGCCGAATAGATTTAAGTCGATACAACCATTAAGACCACCCTCTGAAATTCAGATGGGTGGTCTTTTTTTGGCGACCGCGTTTGTATTTCTCGCGGCTCAAAGTCATTTTTGATTAGTTGAATGCCAATGCGATTAGAGCATATCGAACAAATGGAACCTCAAACGACCAATTCACGCCTTACTTTCGACACTTAATACCACGTCTACCAAAGATACCTTCAGCGACAGAGAGAGGATGATCTGAATAGCCCGACAGAGCGCGTAATTCCTTAGAGATAACTGTGACTGAGAAGTACCACATGACAATATGAGGTAGATGTATTTCGATTGAACATGTATTCAAGTCGAAACGTCATTGTCCTGATTTAATGGCCGAATGAACCCTACACGATGAGGAGAAAAAGTTGAATAACCGCCATTACAATGAAGTTGGCAATGACCTCGCACAGAGGCTCCGTGTTGCAGGTAACCGGTTTCGTAGGATCGCATCCGTCACCTTAGTCGCGATGATGTTGATGCTTGTATTTGGTTGCGGCGGAGGCGGAGGCGGGAGTTCCACGGTTGCAAGCTTTACCATGTCCGGCACACCTACCAATCGCCGTGCAATTCAGGGGCAATCTGCTGCATTTGTGACTACACTTACAGCACAAAACGGATTTAGTAGTTTTGTGAGTCTTTCTGTTTCAGGCTTACCGTCGAGTGCCACTTTTGCCTTCAGCCCTGCTTCCTCCGTGATACCAACAACTGCTGGAGTCACTAATACATTAACAGTCACCACGAGCGGGACAACGCCGGTTGGGACTTACAACTTAACCTTAAGTGGCACTGGTGGCGGAGTCACAAAGCAATTCTCCTTCCAGCTGGTTGTAACAGACACCATGATCACTTTCGCGAGCAATAATGGAGCGAGTGGCGGCAATGATATTTTCGTGATGAAGCCCGACGCCACAGGCAGAACCCGCTTAATACTTAACAGCTTTGCGGACAACGAACCGTCATGGTCACCGGACCATACGAAGATCGCCTTTTCGTCGAACAGGGATGGTAATTTCCAGATATACACCATGAACGCTAACGGTGAATTCCCAGTCCGGTTGACGAATAACTCCGCGCTCGAGGTAGAACCAGCATGGTCGCCAGATGGGACTAAGATCGCGTTCCGAAGTAATAGAGATGGTGTATCAAATGAAATTTATGTCATGAACGCGGACGGTACCAATCAGAAACGGCTAACAAACAACAGCGCGACGGATGATGAGCCTGCATGGTCGCCAGACAGCACCAAGATCGTTTTCCGAAGTGACCGAGATGGAAACTCGCAGATCTACACTATGAATGCCGATGGCATTGCCCAGACACGCATCAGCAATAATGGCTCAAGAGATTTGCAGCCGAAATGGTCGCCGGATGGAACGAAAATCGTCTTCTCCAGCAACCGCAGTGGCACTTTCCAAGTGTTTGTCATGAATGTGGACGGCAGTGCGCAAACGAGGATCACGAACACGTCTTCGTTCGATAATTCCCCAGCATGGTCGCCGGATGGAACTAAAATCGTATTCGTGAGCGACCGAGGCGGAGACCCTGACATATTCACAATGAATGCTGATGGATCTTCCCAAACAAACCTTACGCACAATATTCTCGGCACATTCGCCGACTTGGATCCTTCGTGGAATTAGGTTAACGAACCGCTGAGATATACTCGATGCATATTCGATGGATAGAAACATAAGCATGTTTCTATCCATTGGGTGGAATATTGAACGGAATCGATCCGATGTCGGGAAGCACTGATCGCTGGACATACCCGTCATGAACATTAGGGCTACTGACGATTCCGGCGAATTTGTCTGTCAAAAGGGAACCTCCATTTCATCGGGTAAACGAAGTTCTCTGAACCGATAAAAAGTCACCAAATGTCATTCTTATTGAAGTGGAGAACTTTTCTTGGACTTTGACATAAGCAGATTTGCCTCCTGAGTTGATGGCGGGTAACCAAAGCGCTCTGGGAAAATGCGGCGATTACGATCAATTCCCGTCACAGGATCTCGGTCTTCGGTGTTTTTGCCTGTAAATGGATCGTGAATCATATCGTAGCTCTCTCGGATTTCAAATTCTGTCACTTTGGAGCCTTGATCCCACTGCGTCGGCCATATCCATAAAGAGGAACCAATCACATTCCATTCGTAAACGGTATATTTCCTCTTCCTCGTTAAATCTTTCTCACAAAACGAACGCCCAGACGGGCTTTGTGACGATAGCCCCAGACTTTAGCTTGCAAAGGGGGCAGCCATGCTTCAG
>CAISOI010000778.1 GCA_903886985.1 uncultured Chthonomonas sp. | reverse complement strand
GAAGAACTCCATCGTCGAACTTTCGTGGAGAAACGCCAACTTATACTGCCCCCCAACGCGAACATCCATTTCGCAGGAAACCAAATTCAGCCCATACGACTTCGGCACCCACCATCTCCTGAATAGTTCTGCCTTGGTCCACGCCTCAAATACCAGTCGTGCAGGTACGTTGACAGTGCGTGTGACGACCAGTTCAACCTCGGACTTCCGCTCCACCGTTGTGTTGTTCTTATTTGCTTCCATTTGCTCTCTCCTTAAGTTTCAATTCCTCGACAACAATGTCCAACTCGTCGAATCGTGCGGCCCAGAGCTGGCGATACTTTTCGATCCATGCCGCCTCTTCTTCCAGCCTGCGCGGCCCGAGTTTGCAGGTCCGTATGCGCCCAACTTTCTCTGTGCGGACGAACCCCGCTCGCTCTAAGATGCCTATGTGTTTCTTCATTCCCGTAAGGGTCATGTGGAATCTCTCGGCAAGAGCGGTGATCGAAGCATCCGCAAGGCCGAGCTGTTCCAGAATGCCGCGCCGGGTGGCATCCGAGAGCGCGCCGAACGAAGTATCAAATTGAGTTTGACTATACTGAACCATATGGTTCAGTATAGCACATGGATTAAGGCATTGCAATAGGTGGCAGATATTAACCTTAACTAGTTCAACTCCGTCTTTTAGTTGGTAGAGCCTGTTTACACGGCGGAGGAGGACTTTCTGGAGAAATTCAGGAAGTCACTAATATAGCGGGCTAAGTGGCGAGCGTTGAAGAGGATTGTATCTGCCGCTTTTTCTGCGTAGTATGATCTTAATTCGGAAACTGCTAAAATGCATTAGCTCTTGACCAAGAAGAGCGATATCCATCCTGCACTTTATGTGTCCCACCATAATGCGAGACGGGTTCTCGGCGAGGAGTCTCTTTATGCAGCTCGGTCTAAACGATCTTCATCCCAGTGTGGCAGAAATCTTAAAATCACGGATGTGGAATTCGGGATTCGGCCATCACTCACGACCAGAAGAAGCCGGACTGCGAACCGTTTTGGCACGTCGCTGGAAGGGCTTGGGATGGCGAATATCTGGTGGAGCGGCTTTTGCGTCTGCTTTTACGTTTATGACACTTACCGCATCAGGAGCCAATGGAGCCGCTATCGGTGGACTGACCTTTATGGCTGCGTACTTAACGGCCATCGGTACTGGTGTGGGCTCAATTCTAATGGCAAAGTACGGGCGAAACACTCTGGTTTCTGCAGAAGAACTTCGCGCGCTCTCAACTGGTTTTACATTAGGCGGACCGGAGACAATCTATCTCGAAACGGTCTGTGCTCTGATAGAAGCGGGTGGCAACATCTCAGAGCAGACCGGACAGGATATCTTGAGCACACTGGGCACACTCTTGGAGCAGGCACGCTACGTGAATAATCGACGAGAGCGCTTGCGCAAAGCCACCGGCGCAGAGTCTGCAGCGGCGCTTGTGGACGATCGAGAACGGTTGGCGGAGCGCATCGCCAAAGTCGAGGATCTGCAGGCGCGCCAGGATCTGACCCAGAGCCTCACGATGTATGACGAACGATTGCGCAATGCCAAAGAGTTAGCTCCCCTCCTGGAGCGACTGGATGCCCAGGTGGAGGTAATTGAGCAGACTCTCCTTTCTGTTCAGGCCTCTGTCTCGCGTTTGCAGGTGGCTCCATCGGCTCTCACTGCTCCGGACGTAGAAGAGGTCAAGCGCGTCGTGAGCCAAATTACCGCACAGACCCAGGCCGTCGAAGACGCAGTCCAAGAGGTTATGTCAATTCGTTCTTGACGGTGGAAAAGTGTGACAAATATTGTTGCAATTGCCACAGGAATAATCCAACACCGTTAAAATACCATTGTACAGAAATAAATAATCCGTTGCTGGTCACAAATATTCTCGAGGAGTACCTAATTGAGCAAAGCCATATTTACAGCGACCATAACCAAAGAAAATAAAGAAGGCGGGTGGACTTTCGTTACTTGGCCAGAATCCTCCGCTTATCTTGGTACGGGCAAAGCCACAAAGGTTATGGCGAAGATTGAGGGTCATGAATTCGCGGTAACCAGCCTCCCGACAGGCGACGGCACGCATTTTCTACCACTCAACAAAGCCGTAATGAAAGCCATCGGCAAATCAGTCGGCGAAACGATTACTGTAGAAGTGTGGAAGCAGCAGTGAAGTCCTTGCCTCAATAGTCCAACTCCGCCTCCAGCCCCACTTTCACTATTCTTCCGGAACAGAACAAGACGTCTTCGAAATTCGCCTTAGTTAATGAGGTCGGTTTGATTCGAAGTAGATGTCGAATCACGGCTTCAATTCCGGAGGAATTTCAATGAAGTCAATCTCAAGATATCTCACCCTCACGATGGGGGTAGCTATATTTGCGCACTGTTCAATGGCGGGTGCGCAAATCCATGTCACAGTAAACGGAGATCCCATTCAGTTTGTTGGGATGGGTCCGCAGCAGGTCAATGGTCGAGTAATGGTCCCTCTCCGAGGAGTACTGGAAAAACTCGGCGCCTATGTCGATTGGGTCCCCACGACCCGCACAGTGATTGCCAGCCGTGGAAATCTGGACCTTCAGCTTCAAATCGGCAGTAAAACCGCACAGGTGAATGGCAACCAAGTACCGCTTGATGTACCTGCGATGACTCTCGGCGGCAGCACAATGGTTCCTCTAAGATTTGTCGGCGAGACACTTGGCGCGGACATCCATTGGGAAGCTTCAACCCAAACCGTTGCCATCACGACTCAGGATTCAGCTGCCAACAACAATGTAGCTGGCGGAAACAATAATAATCGCAACGACCGAAATGCCAGAAATGATCGAAATGACAGAAACGATCGCAATAACCGAGATAACAATCCTCCCCTAACCAGAGTTCCGGTACCTGTTGCGCCACCACCACCAGCAATTGCGCTAAATATCAACTCGCTAACGCATGATCATCGCAGCGGATGGCTGCGTGCGGGCGATGTACTTGGCGTTCGAATGCGCGGAACCCCACGACAGAGTGCAACATTTCGTATCCCCGGATTGGTAGAGGCAGTTACCATGCGCGAGGTCGAACCCGGTCTCTATGAAGGAAGCTGGACCGTTCCCGCCGGTCGTAATATCAACGTCACTGAGGCAGCAGTTGTAGGAGGCTTGAAAGTTACGGATAACCCAGCTCTCGTGGGACCGTTCCTTCAATCGGGTGATCTCATCCAGATCGATACTACGGCACCCACCGTCTCCGACATAACTCCCGCTCATCAGGCAGAAGTCTCCAAAGATCGACCGTTGATCTCCGCAACATTCAGCGATATGGGCGGAAGCGGCATCGCCAGCGACCAAACACGCGTTCTTCTGGATGGCATAGAAGTCACCAATCAGACCACAATGACTCCACAATTCTTTACCTATACTCCCAACCGAGCCTTGAATCCAGGCATCCACGTGGTAGAAGTTATGGCACGTGATCGCGCAGGAAACCAGACCGATCGGAAGTGGAATTTCTCAGTCGCGGAAGCGGCTCGATCTCGCGCCCCAATCGAAGGGCGGCCCGTTACGAACCCTGCCAGCATCCTTGGAATCAACCGCATTGAAACAAATGCGGCGGGTGATCTCCAGTTGGGAGATACGGTCAATGTCCGAATGATCGGCACACCCGGTGGGGATGGCAGATGGAGTCTCGGACCGATCAAGGATCGAAGACTCCGTGAGGAAACCGCAGGAGTATATGTTGGCACCTACAAGATCCGCCCCGGCGACGATATGGAAGGAGCACATCTATCCGCGAAGCTTATGATGCAGGATGGGCGTGTCTATGTGGATAGCTATGGTCGCCCCGCTCGATTGCGAAGCGGACCGCCCGCCGCCCCAGTTATTACATTCCCGGGAAATAACGACACAATTGGCGACACACTCGTAGTCCGAGGAACAGCCCAACCCAACGCAACCGTCACCATGAAAATCCAATACGTCAACCGAGTGTTGGGTATTGTGGGCGTGCGTGGAACCGCCGGTCAACAGGATATTAAAGTATCACCGGATGGAAAGTGGATCTCAGCACCGATCAACCTTGCAAGCATTTTCGGTCGCAGAGATACGGAATACACGCTGAGCGCCGTTGTCCTCAGCACTACGAACGAACAATCTGCCGTTACGACTGTTCGCTTCAAATAGTTCGCACCGCAGTGACACTTCGGCCCCAGCAATTCATTTTGCTGGGTCCGTTTTGCTGTGGGTGTTTTGCAGATTGATCCGCAACTATTTGCCCTTCGTACTGTACTGCCGTAGCATTTACTTTTATCTCGAACTGAACTAATATCACTTTTTGTCTACCTGTGGTACAATTTTTTGGATAATCATAGTTCGTAAAAGGATTAGCTCGACACACCTACTTGCCTAAGCTGAACCTGGCAATTATGTTGAAGAGCAAGGTGTCCGTTGACACGATTAGGAAAAAGGTCTGAAGAATAATGTTCCGAGAAGATAAGGCAACTGCAATGGCTGTCTATTTCTTGCGTCAAGATCTTAATCACAAGCTCAATGACCTTACGTTGATGAAGCTAATGGTTATATCTGAACGAGAATGCATGGCGAAGAGTACCTCGCTAATAACAGGTTCTCGCTTTGTCAGTATGCAGAATGGGCCCGTTCTCTCGGACGTACTGAATTTGATGAAAGGCAAAACAGATTCTGCTTTGTGGTGTAAGTGCATAGAATTTGTCCCGTTTGACGGTCCCGATTCTCCGTCAAACTATTGCCGTCTGAAATCCGAAATAGAGATAAGTGATTATCTCTCTGATTTCGAGATTGAAATACTTACTTCAGTATGGAATAGCCACGGTGCTAAAGATAAATGGGATCTCGTCACTCTGACGCATGAGTTTCCAGAGTGGGATAAGACCTGTGAGAAGACGAAATCATCCTCGCCGATATCTCTCGAATCAATCTTCGAGTTTGGTTTGGAGACGTCACCTTGCGAGGCAAGAGAACGTGCTCAAGAAATTGAATACTTCGAAGCGGTGTCCGCGTAATTGGCAGAGCCTGCGCACGAAGGTCACGTTTACAAAATTGATTTACGAGACGGTAAACCGGCGCACTATTGGATTATATTGAACGATCCCCACAGCATTGATGGCACCTTCCTTGTCGTTTCCTTGACCGATCGTCACTATCTTCCCGAAATTACAGACGTTTGGGTATTCAATTATAG
>CAISOI010000777.1 GCA_903886985.1 uncultured Chthonomonas sp. | reverse complement strand
GATTGCTTATGGCGACTCTGTCACAAAATTGTGTTGATTACTTGCTGCCCGTCTTTCGGCGGCGAGCCATCAGGATCAAGCCTGGAACACTCATTCCGGCGATCATGGCGTAGGTGCCTGGCTCGGGGACTACAGTTGCAAAGTATTCGGAGTGCGTTCCTATTACTGAGGTAGGTGCCTGAATGAAGTCTGCTTTCCCTGTGTAGGTGGTTTGTCCACCGGCTTGTCCGGCACCTTCATAGAAGGTAACGATTGAGCCGTATGTGGTCAAGTCTGCGCCATTAACACGGAGCGTGCCAGCTCCCAATCCGTCGCCACCGTCTTGAGTAAGGTCCCAGATGGCCAGTTGGATAGCAACTTCGTTGGTCAGCAAACTGGTGGAACCAGAGCCGAGCGTTGAAAAGGTGCCAACCGTTGAATTCAAATAGGTGTCGACAAGCCACGCAACTTCGGAAGAACGAGTTGCGGCTGCGCCAGCCGTGATAGTCGGTGAAACAAAGTCTGCGTTGCTGCTAAGAACAGAAGCCAATCCACCCTGGTAGTAGGAGCTTACAAGGCTGCCTCCCACATCGGTGATGTTGAAACCAACATTTGCGGTATATCCCGAATCGAAGGAAAGGGTGTGCTTGACGTCGGTAGAGAACAACGGGACTTGAACTCCGTTGAAGGTTCCCTGAAATCTTCCGGCGCTGGTTGCTGCAAAGGAAGATCCACTGTTTGTGGAAACACTGACGGATGCGATATCGGTCAGGTTGTTCAAAAGAACAAAAGTTTTGGTTACCTGTGCATTGGACACGGATGTGATGCCCAACATGGCGACTGCGGTAACTGCGGTTTTAGCTAGGTTGAAAATTTTTGATCCGGTGTTCATTTTTCTCTCTTCTCTTAAAAGGAAAGCTCATCTAATTATCGGTTGCTTAAATGCGCAACTCGTTGATGAGACGATGATTGACTGACATTGGAGAGTATATACAGCCATCATTAACCTTCCATTAGGCGAATCGTTGTGTAAACATCTGATATCGTCAGCGCAGCCATATGATTCACCAGAGGCATAGAAAAAGGGCTGTTGGAATGATCTCCAACAGCCCTAAACTAAATAGATTTCAGAGTATAACTTAGTTGGATGTTTTTGGCGTGTCCCGAGGCAGCATTGTTGGTGCGCAAGCAACAATATATGCCGCAGCCGCACTATTCGTACACGATTGGATCATATACTCTGGTATTACAAGATCTAATCGATCGTGTTGTGTGTGATGGACAAAGTTGTAGTCTGCTTTACCAGTTTCAAACCAATAAAATCCCGGTACATTGACTGCGTTGAAACTAGCGTGATCGCTTCCACCACCACGAGGTATGCGCGCCACGGTGTTGATTTTCATTGGTAGATTTGGAAACGCATCCATTGCTGGTTTCAAAGCTGCCTCAAGGATGGGCTTCATCTCTTCCGTACAAGATAACCCACCCTCATAATTTGTGCCGCCATCATCTACAAAGACGCAAGATATCTTGTCCATTTCGTCCTTGTGCGCTTTAACATAGAATGCTGAACCAAAGAGCCCTTGCTCTTCGCCTGTCCACAATATGAAGCGAATGGTGCGCTTTGGCTTTACTTTGCAAGAAGTTAAGATTCGTGCAGCTTCCAGCGTGATTCCTGAGCCAGTCCCGTTGTCTTGAGCACCTTCCGACATCGGACCGTCCCAACTGTCTAAGTGTCCGCTGATGATTACCACTTCGTCCGGTTTCTCAGTGCCAGGGATTTCTGCTACAACATTATAGTTATGGCGTGGACCGGGTACGAATTTCTGTGGCAAATCGAATTCGAGTTCTACTTTCTTACCATCCGCAATATTCTTCTTGACTGCATCCATATCGGACTTTCGGATGATGATTTGAGTTAACTTTGGCAAATCGTCAACTTTCAAATTCCACTGACCAAAAGTAATAACAAGTTCATTGGAAGAGCCATAAACTCGCCCCAATGTTCCAGCGGATTCCAATGCCTTTTGTAATTCTGTCGGCTCGCCTGTGGGTCGCCGTCGGGCACCAGTACCAATCAACCATGCGCCTTTGAGTTGGTCTTTGACCTTCTCATACTCTTCCATGGTTGTTGGCTCTAATACTGCAAGTGCTTTCTGCCGCCCATTCGTTCCAGGGGTCCATGAGGGTGTTGTAAACTCAAACTCGCGCACTTCTGGCGATACCATTCGACCGATATTGTTTTTGCCGCGCTCGAACCCTACGGGCCATTGCGCCCACTCTTCTAGATGAACGTTTTTGCAGCCAAAAGATTTGAACATCTTTTGGGTCCATGCGTATGCCTTGTCCAGTTGCGGTGACGCAGTCAATCTTGGACCGATCTTCTTGGCGATATAAGTCATCTCTTTCATGATCTGACTGTGATTTTTGCCTTCTTCTACTATGGCTGCGACTGAGGCGGGGTCGGCTTGTGCACGAACACGGGCGGGATAAAGAATGGCTGCGGCACTGCAAACCGAGAGCAAAAATAATGGAGCTCTACTAATCGACATGGTTTCCTCCGAATAAATAGCATCAAATGTTCAAATGCCTTCCGATATTGTAACCCTATGCCGCTACATTGGCAACTTAAGGTGGGCTGCTTACCAGAAACGCGTTAGGTAGTTAATTGGACTCATCGATAATCGATGCCCACCGTGCGATAGAGATTTTGATTTGAGCTAGTTCATTTCAAAGTCATCATTCTCGGACGCATTACTGCTATCCCCGAGTATCCTGAGTGCATCCTTTTGCGGTATCGATTGCACGTCCCGGAGTTTTCGCTCGATAGCACGGGATCTAACCTGGGCACCATCAATGTCTCTACTTGCTTGGTCAAGTTTATTCTTCGTCTTTTCCAGAACTTCTCCGAACTTACCAAACTCAGTTCGTACGGCTCCAAGTATCTCCCAGATTTCGCTTGTGCGCTTCTCAACTGCCAGGCTCCGGAAACCCATCTGGAGGCTGCTTAGGAAAGCAGAGACCGTGGTCGGACCAGCAATTGTGATTTTGTGCTCCCGCTGAATGTTCTCAAACAATCCGCTAATGCGAAGTACTTCTGCATAGAGACCTTCAAAGGGTAAGAACATGATCGCAAAGTCTGTCGTATTCGGTGGATCGATATACTTGGTCTTGATATCCTTTGCAAACCCCTTGATCGTCTGCTCTAGTCCACGTTTGCAATTTTCAATTTCAACAACGTCTCCCGATTCATAAGCTGCAATCAACAATTCGTAGTTCTGGGACGGGAATTTAGCGTCAATAGGCAACCAGAGAATCTTGGTCGCATCGTCTCGGTTAGGGATTTTAACGGCAAACTCGACCATATCGTTGCTTCCTCTTTTCGTCTTAACATTTTTGGCATATTGGTCCACAGTCAACAACTGGTCCAGAATATTCTCGAGCTGGAACTCGCCCAAAACACCCTTGGTCTTCACGTTGGACAGAACCTTCTTCAGATCCCCGACGCCAGTTGCGAGCGTCTGCATCTCACCCAACCCTTTCTGGACGAGCTCGAGACGTTCACTTACAAGTTTGAAGGATTCTCCCAGCCTTGTTTCCAGAGTCTTGTGAAGCTTTTCATCGACTGTCTCACGCATTTTCTCGAGTTTTGCGTTGTTGTCGTCTTGAATTGATTTGAGCTTTAACTCGATGTTTTCTCGTTGTTTTTCCAATTTAGCTTCCGTCTTTGTCGTCATATCCTCTTGCTTGAGAATCAACGCGTCGAACTTCTGCTTCTGGAGATCATTAAAATCCTTAACGCTTTCGGTAAACTTTGTTTCGAATGATTTAAGGGCGTCAATCTGCGCTCCGCGAGAGTTCTTTGATGTCGTCTCCATTAGCTCCAGAACCCCTTTGAACTTGGTTTCAATGAGATTCGAAAAATTGGTGAATGTTGTCTGGAGGTCATCTCGTGCATCCTTTGAAGATCGCGAGAAGTCTTCACGGTTTCTGCCAAAATCATCTTTCAGAGTTGACTGATAATTTTCAAGGCTCTTTTCGAATTGATCGAGACGCAAGCGTGTGTCAGTAGTCTCGCTGTTCTTGTTTCCCATGAG
>CAISOI010000776.1 GCA_903886985.1 uncultured Chthonomonas sp. | reverse complement strand
GTCGGTGAGCATCTGAGCCTCGTGAGCGGACTCTGGCGATTCTGGATGTTGCGAGGATATTTTACAGACGGTATTGAGCGACTTCAACAAGCATTATCGCGCCCTTATGAACCGAGTATGGAGTCAGTGCGTGCCCAGGTGTTGGCAGGAATGGGAGGACTGTTGTGGTCGAAGGGTGATCACGAGGGCATGGAGTTGTATTTGGGGCAGGCGTTGGAATCTGCGAGACGGTTGGACGATAAATCATTAATTGGTCAGTCACTGAACAGTTTCGGCATCTTGCACTTTTCGCGAGGGAATTACGAGTTGGCAGTACAGTTTTACCAGGACAGCCTTGTTTTGCGGCGGCAAGTTGGCAATCTCGAATTAGTAAGTGTTACTGTCGGAAATCTCGGAGTCGCCTATATGAATATTGGCGACATGGAGAAAGCGAAGACAGCGTTGGAGGAGGCGACTCTTCTATCGCGACAAGCCGGTGACAAGATAGGATTAAAATCCTGTCTGATGAACTTGTCAGCAGTCGCTCGTCACCTCAACGATATGGAGACTTTCGAGAGCAGAAATCGAGAAGCTTTGGCGTTGAGCCGAGAAGTTGGAGATCAGGGCGGAGTCGGCGGGACACTTCACAATTTGGCATACAGTGCCATAAGGCGTAACTTATACGCTGAAGCCAGGGAATTTGCATTTCAAAGTCTGGAAGTACGTATTCAAACAGGGTATCTGCTTGGTCTCGCTGATACGCTTGAGGCAATCGGTGAGATAGTCTTTATCGAAGGCAATCGCGGCTTGGCGGTTCAAATTTGGGCCACCACCGAGACAGTTCGTATTCAGCAGGAACTAGCACGTATGCCCTATGATGAGGAAGAATTCACTCAATATCTCGCTAAAGCACGGTCCACAATGCCCGTGCAAGAGTTTGAAACCGCATGGTCATCGGGAAGTGTGCTTGATCTACGACAAATTGCACAAGTAGTTCAGAAATTCAATCGGAGTTCAATTAAGTCTGCCCTTTCCTCCCAAGGAATTTGAATCTGCACGACGGTTAGAGGATTTTTCCAACTTCTATAGAATATATCGCCATATCTCTCTTCAACAAAATACCAAACCCGTGGAAGTGGCGAACAAATCGTTTCAAATGGCAAAGTTGTGATTTCCCTAGTGACAACGTTACCAAATCGAAACGTCATCCGCCAATCTGCAGAAAGCGATAATCCGTGTATGAATAAGACAATTCGCACAAAGTTATTCCTCATGATGGTCTTACAGTTCTTCATATGGGGAGCTTGGCTGCCACTTATTTTCAGCTACTTGCCTGGTCTCAAATTTTCGGCTGGCGAGCAGTCACTAATTCTAAGCGCATTCCCAGTCGCCGCAATTGTAGGAATGTTCTTCAGCAACCAATTTGCGGATCGTAACTTTGCAGCCGAAAAATTCATGTCTTTCAGTCACTTAATCGGGGGATTGGCGTTGATTGGAATGGGATTTACCCATGCATTCATGCCGTTCTTCATATTGATGTGCGTTCATTGCCTCGTTTACGTTCCAACCATCTCCATCTCCAACTCTATCGCCTTTGCAAACTTGAAAGACGCTCAGAAGGAATTCGGACTGGTACGTATGGGAGGCACAATCGGTTGGATACTTGCTGCATGGCCGTTCACATTTATCTTTGTCGATTGGGCGAAAGTAAACGATGCCAAGCCTAATGGTTTTATAGAACTCATTGGAACAGCTCTGAAAAATGGTCTTACCGGACAGGCAATGCTGGACGCAACAAAGTGGACATTTATTGTTGCAGGGATTGCTGCATTAGTACTGGCGGGATTCAGTCTTACTTTGCCACATACTCCACCAAAGAAGGCCGAACCTGGTTCGGCCGGAGATAGCCTTGCATGGCGAGAAGCTGCTTCACTCTTGGCAAAACCATTTGTTCTTGTGCTGTGGCTCGTAACCTTTCTGGATTCTTTCATCCATAACTGCTATTTTAACTGGACTGGTACTTTTCTCGGAAGTGACAAAGTTGGAATACCCGGCAACTGGATCATGCCCGTAATGAGTATTGGTCAGGTAGCGGAGATTTCGACGATGGCGGTTCTAGGTATTGTATTGAAGAAGCTCGGATGGCGCACGACAATGGTCATCGGAATCCTTGGTCATGCGGCGCGTTTTGGTGCATATGCTTTCTTCCCGTCCCCTGCTATCATCGTTGCCGTACAGGTTCTGCATGGAATCTGTTACGCTTTCTTCTTTGCAACCGTTTATATCTTTGTCGATGCCTATTTCCCTAAAGATGTCCGCACCAGTGCACAAGGGCTATTCAACGTGATGATTCTTGGTGGCGGAGCATTAGTTGCTATGTGGGTTTGCCCGATGCTGATGGAACATTTCAAAAAAGACGGGGTTGTGGATTTCCATAGTCTATTTTTGGTTCCTGCAGCAGCGGC
>CAISOI010000775.1 GCA_903886985.1 uncultured Chthonomonas sp. | reverse complement strand
GAGCTTTTAGGGAAGCTGCGCGTGCCGCTCTTCTGAGGTAGGTCGTTTAAAGTAATCGGCCCCTTGCCACCAGTAGATGGACATGGGAATTACACCGATTGGAAGTGCTCGATCATCAAAATTGAATGTCGGAGTATGAATGGGACTTACATCTCCTAGTCCTAATCGGAACATCATCCCCGGTGCATATTCGAGATAAGCGGCGAAGTCCTCAGCACCCATCGACGCATATGGCACTTCATATACTGCCTTGTCTCCAAATGTCTCCCGAGCAACATCCTCTACCAAATCTGTAAAATTGGGATCGTTATATACAGGTCCCGTCCCCATGTGATATCTGAACTCACACTCCGCTCTATGTGCAGCGCAGATGCCTTCTGCAATGCTTCGGATTCTGTTGGGTATTTCCTTGCGCAAATCAGGAGAGAGAGTGCGAATTGTGCCTGCTATTTCCGCATGGCCGGGGATCACATTGTATGCAGTTCCTGCATGAAATTTGGTAACCGATACTACAGCGGGGTCCGCTGGATTTATCTCACGACTAATAATACTTTGTAGTGCGGTGACAATCTGCGCCCCCACCATAATCGGATCGAAGGACTGATGCGGATACGCCGCGTGGCTGCCTTTTCCTTTGACAGTAATATCAAAAGTATCCGCAGAAGCCATCATTGCTCCCCGGCGAATTCCGATTGCTCCTAGTTCAATTCCCGGCCAACCGTGAAGCGCCAAAACTGCATCAACACCTTCCATCGCACCTTCAGCACACATTCTGGCAGCACCGCCAACGGTCTCTTCGGCGGGTTGAAATATCATGCGCACAGTCCCAGCGAAGTCACCGTTTAGCGACTGTAGTGCTTTGGCAGCACCCAACAAAACTGTGGTGTGTCCATCGTGACCGCACGCATGCATGACTCCCTTATTTTGGGAGCAATAGTCAAACGTGTTTTGCTCCAGTATCGGCAGCGCATCCATATCGGCGCGGAGGCCGATAGTTTTCCCCTGTCGTTTGCCAACTAGTTCCGCCAGAACACCGTGCCCCCCCACACCGGTTTTGTGCATCACCCCCATCTGACTCAATTTTTCAGAGACGAATCGAGCTGTATTTTCTTCGTTGTCGCTCAATTCAGGATGGGAATGGAGAAAGTGGCGGGTATTGACAAGCTCATTAAATGAAGCCCTAATTGTTTCAACGGCTGTATCAATCATAATGCTTCACCTCAAATAAGGATTCAAAAGGAGCGGCAAATCGGACCAGTTACTTAAGGCAACCGGAAATTCCGGCGCTATCGCTGCATCGATCAATGTGGACTGGATCACTCTTGCTCCAACCTCCTCAGCCCAGTCCAAACAATGCGGCTGATCGTCTATCACAATCGCTCTGTTAGCGGGAATTTCGCAAGTATCAAATATGCGCTTGTAATATTCGGTACCTTCTTTTGGACAATCTACTAAGTCAGGACCGAACATCCGTTCCACAAAAGCGTCTAGTCCCGCCCCGAGGACGGATGCGCGTAGGTACTCGGATTCCTGGGAACTGGCCATGTGGATCCGAACGCCACGTTCATGAATCTGTTGCAGTGATTCGTAGACTCCTTCGAAAAGTGCATTGGTGCCGGTAAGAGCGTCAAATTGAATTTGCGACAAATATTCGCTAAAAGGTAAATTTTCGTCAGATGAATACTCTTTGCCCATCTGGAAAAACACAGCATTGGCAGCAACAACCCGCTCTCGCTCAACCCAATCTTTAAAGCCGGAAACGGGCTTTGCAGTCCAGACCTGCGTATATCGCTCCATGAGCCGAGACAACTCCTGCCCAATGAAGGGAGACCAATCTTCTGGAGCTTCGCCGAAATCACGTGATAGCAAATAGCTAAGTTCAGAGACATACTGCTGAGCGTGCTTTTTGGAATTACTGACAGTATCGTCAAAATCTAAAAAGAGGATCCATTCTTCTGACACCTTTAATGCCCCCTCGAGCTTCCATCAAAATCAGTTGTTTGTGATGAGCTGATATTTGTGACATAGTTCCTCAAATTTGGCAATTGCTGCTAACTTATGCTCATCGAGATCAAATTTCATGATGTCGTAAAAGTACTCATGAACCCGATTCATATCCAATCCCATCTCAATTGACCACTTTGCTGTTAGTTCTCTCAAGTGGTTCAGTCCCCACTGCTTACTTTCTGCCAACAGTTTGGTCAAATGCTTGAGGTCTGTCCCTGGTCGGGCTAACCACGCAGCATAGCAAAACGGCAGTCCCGTTAACTCTTTCCATTCGCTTCCAAGGTCCAATATCTCAGCGACCGGCGAATTGAAGAGGCTCAAGTCACCTATTATGAGTCCCGCATCGTAATCCTGAAGCATTTTGGAGAGATTAGGAGGTGAAGCAATATAGGTGGGGAAAAGAGAGTACTTTTCAGCAAGAATGATTTTCGTCAATGCTACGGAAGTTAAAGAGCTGGCATCCAATGCAACAGATTTTATCTGAGCCACTGGAACTTTCGAGAAAAGCCTAACACTTCGCACCGCTCCATCTGCGCTAATGGAAATGTCCGGGATAATATGCAGCGTGGGATTTTGGAAAACTTCGAAGATGGAGACTAGCGCTACGTCAAGATCGGCGGAATTCAACCTATCTGCTAGCTTGGAAGGGACATCGTAGGTCAAGTATGCGCCATTGTCTTCGGCATTTTCGTCCAGCCATTGAACCAATGGCTTGGCGTTCAGATAAGGGACACAGCCAACGCGATACTTGCCTGCGGCTTCTATCATTGGTTGATCAATCGATCCAGCAGCACAAATGCTAATAGGCTCATACTTACCCATCCGTTCAGAGTAAAAAACGCAAGGTTAACTCGGCTGAGATCAGTGGGGCTAACAATGGACTGCTCATAAAAAATGAGTCCTCCTGCCACTGCAACTCCTATGAAATAGATGAAATGGAGGCCACCCATTACACCTACGCCGACCAGCAACAGAACTGCTAAGAGGTGAAGAGTTCGCGAAATGAAGAGCGCACGAGACTTGCCAAAATGCTCAGGAATGCTGAACAGCCGATTTTCTCGATCAAATACCTCGTCTTGAAGAGCGTAAATGATGTCAAACCCACCAATCCAACATAAGACTGCCAGTCCCAATAACATAGGCAGCATTCTCAATTTGCCTTCTACCGCTATCCTAGCTACGATCGGAGCAATTCCAATTGCAAAACCCAAGAACAGATGGCACAAAAAAGTAAATCGCTTTGCGTAGGAATATCCGAGCGCAAAGAACAGTGCAACCGGAGATAGGACAAAACAGAGAGGATTAAGTTCGTAAGCGGCGAGAACCAAGAGTGCCGACGCAATTACTGTGAAAAGCGTCGCCTGCTCCCGCGTAACTTGCCCGGCAGGAATTGCGCGTACCGCAGTCCGAGGATTTTGTGCGTCGAATTTAGCGTCAACTATACGATTAAACGTCATAGCGGCGCTTCGAGCTCCGATCATTGCGATCAGCACCCAACCAAACGTCCGCGCACTTGGGAGATTGTGCGGCAAATGGATGTCGGTAGACGCGAGCAAAACGCTGATAAGTGCGAACGGCAAAGCAAATATCGTATGCTCAAATTTGATCATCTCGAGGATGACCTTCAATTTGTGAAATGCTCCCGACACTTCCACTATTCCGGCTCCGTATACTGCCACTGAGGCATAAGATCTTGATCGACATCTAATTGCTGCAGAATTCGTGCTACTACGGTGTCTGCCAGCTCTTCCAGTGTGCTCGGTCGCGTGTACCATGCCGGACAAGCCGGCAAAACGGTCGCTCCTGCTTCTGACAGTGTTGTCAGATTGCGAAGATGAATCGTACTCCAGGGCATCTCACGGACGACCACGATTAGCTTTCGTCGCTCTTTTAGACAGACATCCGCGCTCCTCGTCAGTAGGTCATCGGATGTGCCATGTGCGATTCTACCTGCCGTCCCCATGGAGCATGGAACAATAACCATGCCGTCATGCCTGAAAGACCCACTTGCCGGAGGGCTAAAATAGTCCCGCTGGTCTAAAAACACAATGTTTCCAAAATCTTGGCCCAAGAGTGCATGAGATGTAAGCGTCCCACGCGTTATTGGAATACCGAGCTCGGTTTGAACTACTTGTAGTGCTTGGTCTGAGACCATGACGTAAACAGTCTTAAATTTTAATGCAGCCTGCTTGAGGAACCGAGTAGCGTAGATCGCGCCACTCGCACCTGTCATTCCAACCACAATTTTGCCTGTTGAACTCATATCGTAACCAATTCTTCATCGGGATTATCTGGTGGAGTTACCAAGTTTCGGCACAAATAGTACGCAAAGTACCCACACCCGACTCCAGTAACGGCTCCTGCAACCACATCTAATGGCCAATGATCTACTACATAAATACGAGAAAATCCAATAAGTGTTGCAACTAACACCCCGGTTACGGAAAGCGCAATACTCCTCTTCCGTCGATGGACAATAATCGCAAGAGTGGTTGCAATGGCAAAACTTGTCGCTGTGTGTCCAGACAAAAACCCGTGTGACTTCAATGGTCCACGTATGGGTGGAGCCACATGAACAGTCAATTCTCGGCCAAGTAGGTGTTCTTTGGAATAGTACCCCCACGGTCGATCTCTTACCACTGAGTGTTTGACGATCGTCGACATAACCCCGCTCAATAGAAGGGCGAGCAGAAGGGGATATACCCAGTGTTTCCGTGAGACAATCGATTGCTTAGTATTACCAAACGTTATCCCCGTATGGAATTCTCCAGCGTTTGAGCCAGAAATCACAGCGGCGAGAAGAATTGAAAATGCCTGAATATGCCCTAAACCCAAATCACTGATAAATGGAAATATTCTATCAAGAATAGGTGATCGCAGGTGGTTGTTGATTTGGACAAAGACCGCCCTGTCCCATGCTGTAACCCAATTGAGTCCCACCATGTCATATCCCAAGTGAAGACCAGAGCGTGTCGATTTTCGTTTTCACTTCCGCCGACATTTCGATGGCATCTGGCCATCGCCGAGTAAACCCTTCCGATGGCAATTTTTTGGTACAATCAAACCCAATTTTCGAACCGTATCCGACGGCGCGAGAAGCATGATCCAATACATCTATCGGCCCCTTGGTCAATAGCATATCTCGTTCAGGATCAATGTTATTGGAAAGTCGCCATATACATTCTGAAATATCTTGAACGTTAGCATCGGCGTCGAAAACGAATATCATCTTCGTGAACATCAATTGCCCGAGTCCCCAAAGTGCATTCATTACCTTGAACGCATGACCGGGGTAACGTTTCTTGATAGAAACGAAAGCCATGTTGTGGAAGCAGGCCTCAACCGGTAGGTTCATGTCCACGAGTTCCGGCACCATCATCTGGATCAGCGGTAAAAATACCCTCTCTACTGCCTTGCCCATGTAACCATCCTCCATAGGTGGTCTGCCAACTATGGTCGCAGGATATACAGGCTTCTTTCGATGCGTAATTGCTGTTACGTGAAAAACTGGGTAGAGTTCGTCCAGAGTGTAAAACCCTGTATGGTCGCCGAATGGGCCCTCAATTCGCCGCTCGTCAGGGTTAACATGACCTTCGATGACGTATTCAGCGTCCGCCGGGACTTTAATATCCAGCGTTTTGCATTTTACAAGATTGACAGCCTTCCTACGAAGGAAACCGGAAAACAGCATCTCGTCAATGCCTGGAGGAAGAGGTGATATTGCACTAAACGTGTGCGCAGGATCTCCGCCCAGAACCACTGCTGCCTCAATCTTTTTGCCAGACTCTTCACTCTGCCGATGATGTTCTGCACCAACCTTATGCAATTGCCAGTGCATACCCGTGGTGTTCTTATCAAAAATCTGTATGCGGTACATGCCAACGTTTCGCTTGCCGGTGTTCGGATCATACGTAAAAACAAGAGGCAATGTGATAAACCTGCCGCCATCTTGGGGCCAGCAGTGCAAAACCGGCAATTTCGCCAGGTCTACATTATCTCCCGTCAAGACTACTTCCTGACAGGGAGCATCTGAGACAGTCTTGGGAGGAATGGTTGCAAGTCTCGCCAATTTCGGCAACATCTTTAACTTCGCTGCGAGCCCTACGGGAACCTCTGGCTTGATGAGGTCTCTGATTTCGTCGGCTATGGATTCATAATCCGAGACGCCAAGAGCCATCGACATTCGTTTGTGAGAACCAAAACAGTTAATAGCTACCGGCACATTGAACCCAGTAGGATTTTCAATCAAGAGCGCCTTACCACCAGAGGGGCTTTTCATAACCCTGTCGGCAACTTCTGTGATTTCCAAATAGGGGTCAAGGGGCGTAGAAATGCGTTTTAGTTCGCCAGCGGATTCGAGAGAAGAGAGAAAGTCTTGAAAGCCATCAAATGCCATTAGTTGTGGTCCGTATGAAGTGAGTCGTTGAGCTTATTTGGCTCTTCGATATACACAAATTATACCTCAAGTGATCTGCCTTGATTACAAAGAGAGGCAATCCGGGGCGCCGACAACTCTGTCAGGAAAATTTGATATTTTGTCAAAATATATCGATTATTTGTCAATTTCAGGTATATTGATTTACAGGAAATTAGGATTACAATCGCTGAGAGGATGTTGTTATGACTGAACAAGCTGCTGCACGAAGATTGCGAATTCTCGAAGATGTATCCGTCAACGGTTCTGGAAAAGACCTCCCCGGATACGCTGATCAATTTGGAGTCGACGAACGAACCATCAGACGAGATCTCGACTTTCTTCAGGACACGCTCAGCACGGTCCAACAGATTGGTCTCCACCGAGGACGCATAGTTTCCACGCGCGAAGGCATGGGAACTGGCTACTTTTCAGACCAAGTGGACAAGAACTCAAATAACAAAATCATGATTGCTCGGGCGGTTGTAGGCGATTTACGTGATAATGTCGCAATTGCTCTGACTGCTGGGTCTACCACCTATCATATAGCACGTGAACTTCGCCGTGCGCACGTAGACGGCGAACATCCACATAACCTCATTGCGTTTACCAACAGTGTGCCAGCCCTCACAGAACTCATTACTGCCGGAATTTCGACAGGAGTAATTGGAGAAGTCTATAACCCTGACGACTGCGCATTTCATTCGCACGAGTTCAAGAGTGCCTTTCAAGCAAGTGTGGCAATTGTTGGCGCAAGCGGGGTCGTGGTAAATGTTGGATCAGGCAGTCTCGAACTCTTTTCTCACCGAGCTGAGGAGGCCGCCTTTATGAAACAGCTTCTAGCGCCGATTCCAGAAATAATTGTCGCTACTGACGCCGCCAAACTTGGAAATAGACATCCGTGGGCTTACACGAACGCAGCCCTACTAAGTGGCAAAGCAGTTCGACTATATACGACTACCGTCTCTTCTGCAGTACGGGATGACCTCGATCAATTGGTGGAATCATCGCGAAAAATTGGCTGTTCATTTACTTATAGAGAGATACAAGCCGCCAAACAGTCCTAACTCTTGAACGAATCATAGTTAAATCAATTCAAACAGCAGTACTTATATGTAAGGAGCTTTCCCGAATGTGTGGGATTACAGGATATGTTGGAGATCGCCCCGCGGTTAAGACCGCAATCAAGAATTTAAAGCGCCTCGAGTATAGAGGCTATGACTCATCCGGTGTTGCGTACTCTAGTGCCACAGGTATTGAAGTCAGAAAGTCTCAGGGGAAAATCGCCAATCTCGAATCGCTCATTGGGGCCGAGACAGATTTATCTACAGTCGCGATCTCCCATACCAGATGGGCAACACATGGTCGGCCCAACGAAGTAAATGCCCACCCTCACAAAGACTGCAGCGGTAAAATCGCTGTCGTCCATAATGGTATTGTCGAGAATTACGCAATCTTGCGTCAACAACTGAAGATCAAGGGACACGAATTTATTTCTGATACGGATACCGAAGTTATTTCCCATCTTATCGAAGACAAATTACCTGCCAGTGATCAAATTACCGCTAAAGAGTTCCTCCTTGCGACGAGACAGGCACTCAAGGAGCTTAGCGGCTCGTTTGCAGTCGGTATTATTAGCGACTACATTCCCAATGCAGTATTCGTGGCTCGAAAGGACTCCCCATTAGTCATAGGTCTTGGAGAAGGTGAAAATTTTATTGCTTCTGACATACCTGCGGTCATGGCTTTCACACGCCGCGTAATCGTCATGGAGGATGGTGATTGTGCGTATATCGAACGGAATTCCGTAGATGTCTTCAATCTTGATGGTGAGAGATTGGATCGAAATGTTCTCGATGTAACTTGGGATGACATTTCCGCAGAAAAGGGCGGATTTGACCACTTCATGCTTAAGGAGATTTTCGAAGAGCCACGCACCGTACGAGACACTTTACGAGGACACATCCTCGAAAACAACCGTGTTGAATTGCCAGAAGTCAAGTTCACAACAGAACAATGGAATCACATTCGAAGAATAACGATTGTCGGGTGTGGAACTGCTTTTCACGCCGGACTGGTTGGCAAACGCTTGCTGGAACAGTTAATTCGCCGGCCAGTTGAAGCAATCGTCGCCTCCGAATTCCGATACAGCGACCCTATCGTCGACGATGAAACTCTGGTCATTCTGATTAGCCAAAGCGGAGAAACCGCAGATACGCTTGCCGCAATGCGTGAAGCTCGGAAAAAAGGAGCTCACACGCTCGGAATCGTAAATGTTGTCGGCTCCACACTTTCTCGTGAAGCAGATGCAATTCTTTACACACAGGCTGGTCCAGAGATCGGCGTGGCATCTACAAAGGCATATCTGGCTCAACTTGTTGCGCTGTCATTGCTCGCGATTTACCTGTCGCAGGACCATCTGTTGACTGAATTTGATCGCAATAAAATGATTACGGCACTCAAACAACTTCCAGAGCAAATCGAAGAGATTCTGGGCGGATGTTCTCATATTGAGGATCTTGCACGCCGCCTCAGCAGTCACTCATGTTTCTTCTTTTTGGGGAGGAGCTACGACTATGCAGCTTCGATGGAAGCTGCACTAAAGTTGAAAGAGATTTCCTATATCCATGCAGAGGCATATGCCGCAGGAGAGATGAAACACGGACCACTGGCATTGGTGGAGCCGGGGGTCTCCATTATAGGCCTCTGTACTCAACCGGCAACCAACGAGAAGATGATCTCTAACCTCAAAGAAGTTAAAGCTAGAGAAGGAACGATTACCACAGTAATACGTAAGGGTGACGAAGTACCAGATTGTGCTGATGAGGTCATTGAAATTCCGATCACGGAAGACGCTCTGATGCCCGTATTGGCTATGGTTCCATTACAGCTCCTGTCGTACTACTTTGCCCGTGAGCGTGGATGCTCAATCGATCAGCCTAGAAATCTGGCAAAAAGCGTTACTGTCGAATAGTAAGCTCGGACCGGGTTATTAGAACATAAACGATTATGGGTCCATTCGAATTCCTCGAAGGACCCATTTTTGTGTCTAGCATAATTCGTGCGACTATAGGTGCGCTATGATCGCATCCGTAATTTCCGTCGTGGATGCCGTACCGCCGAGGTCTCGGGTAAGCGTCTTACCTTCTAAAAATACCTGTTCAACCGCACTTTGAATCTTCTCTGCAGCAGGCACTTCGTTAAGAAATCGCAGCATCATCACAGACGATAGGATCACCGCAACCGGGTTCGCGAGGTTTCGACCTGCGATGTCTGGTGCAGACCCATGAACCGCTTCAAACATTGCCAATCCCGCTTCACCAACGTTTGCGCTTCCGGTCAGCCCCAACCCGCCTACTAAACCGGAACAGAGATCGGAGATAATATCTCCGTAGAGATTTTCCATAACCATAACATCGAATTGTTCTGGTCGGAGAACAAGCTGCATACAGGTATTGTCAACGATCATCTCTTCGTACTGAATTTCGGGGTAGTCCCTGGAGACCTTGCGAACACAATCCAAAAAGAGACCATCCGCCAATTTCATAATGTTGGCTTTGTGAACTGCGGTCACTTTCTTCCTGCCAAAATTCCGTGCATATTCGAAGGCATACTTACCTATGCGTGTGCAGGCTGTCTCCGTGATAATCTTCAAACTTTCGACCACTCCGGGGACCACGATGTGCTCCAATCCGGAATAGAGGTCCTCGGAATTTTCGCGGACAACGACGACGTCGACATTGTCATAACGGGATTTCAGACCGGGAAATGACTTTGCGGGTCGCACATTAGCGTAGAGATTGAGTCGCTTCCGAAGAGTTACATTTGCGCTGGCAAAGCCATATCCGATCGGAGTAGATATGGGCCCCTTTAGTGCCACATGGTTTCGAATAATCGAGTGGAAAACTTCGTCCGGGACCGTTACGCCATGCTTCACAACCATCTCTGCACCGGCTTGAACGCGCTCCCATTCAACTTTGACACCGGAAGCTTCTATCACACGAACGGCCGCATCTGTCACTTCAGGGCCAATGCCATCCCCAGGTATGAGAGTAATTTTGTACATAGTCATCCTTGTCCCAATCGAGCTTTAGCTACGAATCTCTGTTGCCATTGTACCTGAGCGAGATATTACCGTTTTGGATCCTGCGCTATCTTCAGCATATCGTTCGCATAGCCAATCCACTCACTTTTGGGATACTCGGTTAGAAACGATTCCAATATCTCGATTGCGGCGCCGGGTCGATTCAACTTCTTCAGCTCGAGCACTCCTACGCGAATATGTGCCATCTCTCGCTCCGAGGATTTGGGAAACTCAGAGATTATTCGTGCAAATGCTTTGCGCGCTTCTTCAAATCGCCCCGACTCCTCAAGCCAACCAGCCATTTTGTATTGGGCTTCAGAGCTGGACATCGTGTTGTTCCAAAGACCAATCATCATCAGATAGTTTTCAGTGGCCGCTTGTCGATTGCCAGACGATATTGCAGTATCTATGGACTGATAAAAGAACTGAAGGCTCTGTTCCCTATCCCCCGACTCAGCCCATGCTTTCGCAAGTTCAGACATCGCGGCATAACTATTAGGTTGAACGGCAAGCACAGATTGCCATCTCCGGACCGCGACAAGAGGCGAGCCCGCTTTTGTTGCAGATCTGGCGTCGGTTTCCATGTACTCGTGCTTACCGCTTTGAAACTGTTTCGTTAATTGCGCATATCCCACTCCCAGAAAGAAACCGCCAATATGAGCCCAGTGTGCGGTGGAATCGGTGTAAACCCGATGAATTTGCTGAACGATGTTCCAAATGGAAAGCACCATCTCTACAATCAAAATGATAACTAGAAGTCCGATCGCTGGTATTTGAACTGGAAGTCCAATAAAGCGGATTTTTGACCGATAGAATCGGACTGCAAACACTCCAACAAGGGTCGAAATGGCACCGGAAGCACCGACAACTGGATTATATCCCCAGTTTGCAGTTTGCATTACGGGATCATTATTGTATGGGAACATTTTAACTATCAACAAACATTGCAAGAGTCCCGTTACAGCTGCCGCTCCAAAATAGAGTGCAAGAAATCGCT
>CAISOI010000774.1 GCA_903886985.1 uncultured Chthonomonas sp. | reverse complement strand
CCGGAAGCGATGGAGCCGCTTTGGTTGCGTACGAAGTAATTAAGCAAGTTCCCAAAGACGCCCGGGTAACAATAGTAACAGGGATTCAGCCGGATGATACTTCGTTCGCAGAAAGTCTCAAATCGGTGTTAACTCAAAATGGATTTCGTGTAAATGCGACAATCCAAGGCGATCCACCAAAAATCCGGCAAAAGTTAGAGGTTCTTGTGGGGAGCGAAAGAACAATTCCTTGGATTGTAGCCACCCGTGCCATCAGTGAATCTCCCATTTGGGATTCACTTCGCACAAAAAATGCTGCTTTCCGCGATTGCCACGTTCTGGCACCGGGAACGTCGAGGCGATCCATATTTCTCACCACAAGCAACTTAAGAAACATCGCGGATCAAATTGCTGTGATCGCAGTTCTCGCTGTCGGGATGACTTTAGTCATAATCACCGGCGGCATTGATCTCTCCGTCGGCAGCCTGCTGGCACTCTCCGCCGTTGTGACAGCCTATCTAATTCAGAAGTGGGGTGGCGCGAATGCAAGTGCCTCCGCGATGCTGTCTGCTTCTGCTGCTGCCGTATTAATATGTGGATTGGTTGGTGGATTGTCAGGCTGGTTGATCGCTCAATTCCGTGTTCCTCCGTTTATCGTCACGCTTGCAGGAATGCAGATTGCGAGCGGCATGTCATACATGGTAGCGGGGGGGCTATCAATTTATGATATACCTGCATCGTTCACTACTCTCGGCCGAGGAAATGCAATTGCCACTATCCCAAATGCAGTGCTTCTCATGCTATTTATCTATCTCGCGGCAAGTTTATTCATGACCAAAACTGTCTACGGCCGGAGCATTTATGCAATTGGAGGTAACCGTGAGGCGTCTCGCCTCTCGGGAGTGAAGGTTATGAGCACAACCATCTTAGTATATGTTGTTTCCGCACTGCTTGCTGGCATCGGAGGAGTTATCACGACTTCTCAGTTGCGAGCTGGCGCACCCACCTACGGTGCCATGTACGAAATGTTCGCAATTGCAGCAGTTGTCGTGGGCGGTACGAGCCTGTCAGGTGGACAAGGACGGATATTCGGCACCTTAATTGGAGCATTTGTTATTGCAGTTATTCGTAACGGAATGAATCTTATGGATGTCGAACCATATACCCAGAAAGTACTTTTGGGAGTTGTAATTCTGGCAGCGGTACTAGCGGACATGTTACGACAACACGGCAATCGATCCAGGGAAGCAAAAGGATAAGTTACTTGACTTGCCGCCGACAATCAAAATCTTGAAATATTTGTATTTAGCAGTCAATCTGTCTTTAGAATTGAGGTTCACGGTGAAAGCACTCTGTTTGCTTTGTTTAACTCTTTTGTTCCCACTGACTGGCACATGTCAAACCATATATGTCGCACCAAACGGCAATGACTCCCATTCTGGTATAAGTCGCAATTTGAAGCGAGGAACACACGACGGACCACTAAGAACTCTCGATGGTGCGAGAAAAGCTGTGGCTAAATTTCGGTCAACAAATATTTACACCGCGCCGATCCACGTTGAATTTGTCGCAGGAAATTATGAGTTGTTAAAACCAGTGATCTTTGGCCCTGAAGACAGTGGCACCCGTTCTTCACCAGTAATATATGAAGCCGAAAACTCAGTGGAAATGTCATATGGGAATTCACCCAAAGTCGTCTTCAACTCAGGCATTAAACTAATCCCGGCCAACAATCACTCTGCTGGTACGTGGAAGTATTCATTACCTGATTCCATCTCAGACTTTGACCAACTCTATATTAACGATAAGCGTGCCACGCCTGCCCGACTTCCTTCTAAATTCTGGTTTCATATGACCGGTAAATACAAGCCGTCTCCAGAACATCCGATTGCGAATCCTTCGGGAAGGGCTTTTTGCGTTGAGCCCGACATATACGCGCAATTGAAGGTATTCACTCAAAAGGATCTAGCTCGTGTAGTGGTTGTCGTATATCACTCATGGGAGATTTCTCGGCATCACATAGAGTCGTTGGACGATTCACAAAAAGCCATTATTCTGAAGGGCCCGGGTGCCCCTTGGGCATTTATGGAGTGGGGAGCGAATCAACGGTTTCATCTTGAAGGTCTAAATGCCGGCAACCTTAAGCCCGGAATGTGGAGCAGAGTGGATAAGAAATCTGTGATCTACATGCCCTACCCCGGTGAAAAGTTTGACCATAGCGATGCACGGGTTCCCGTATGCGAACAAGCAATTGTAATGACTGGTGATGCCAAACACAAAATCCAATATATTACTTTTAGAGGACTATCATTTAGGAACACAGGGTACCTTTTGCCCCCGGACGGACACTCTGATGGTCAAGCCGCTGCCTCAATCCCTGCAATACTGCAAATGGATTTCGCCGGTCACGTCCTAATTCAGGGCTGCGAGGTATCCCATACCGGGCTATATGGGGTGTGGTTTCGTGAGGGCTGCACCGACTGCAAAATTGAACAGTGTTATCTCCATGACCTGGGCGGTGGCGGTATTCGAATCGGCGAAACAACTATTCGCCCAGCGGGACCGAGCAGCACTGGGTCAATCATTATTGACAATAACATTATCCATCAGTCTGGTCGAATATTCATGGGTTCAATTGGCATATGGGTTGGTCAGAGCGGCAGTAATCGAATAACTCACAATGATATCAGTGATACGTTCTATACGGGTATTTCGGATGGATGGACTTGGGGT
>CAISOI010000773.1 GCA_903886985.1 uncultured Chthonomonas sp. | reverse complement strand
CGAGCAAGTGCATTGGAGAACAATGTATTTGACTTGTGGGGTGGCAACACTCTTAGTGTAAAGCAACTCAGTACTCAGATCGAGAAACTGCCAGCCGATCAGCCGCTGTCATTGGTAATGGTGCAGTGCTATTCCGGTGCATTTGCAAACCTTTTGTTTGAAAACGGAGATCCGAAAGGTGATTTTACAAAACGTGATATTGCTGGGTTCTTCGCGACAGTAAAAGAGAAGACAGCGGCGGGATGCACACCCGCTCTGGATGAGAGCGAATACCACGATTTCACAAGCTATTTCTTTGCGGCGATAACAGGACGTGATCGTGTAGGGCGCAAAGTGACAGGTGCGGATTATAATCGCAATGGCAAGATTACCATGGATGAAGCGTATTGCTATACGATCATCCACGATGCATCCATAGATATTCCTATCTGTACATCAGATGTATTTTTGCGGCGTTACATGGTAACTCCTGATAAGGATCTATTTGAGAATTCTTATAAAGAGGTGTTGCGATGGGCTACACGTCCGCAACGAGCCGTGCTTGAAGAACTGTCAAAAGAGTTGAAGTTTACCGGAGACGATCGAGGGAAGAAGGCGTATGCTGTATTCTTCAACGGTGCTGCTCCCGATTCGTCTCTTGAAGATCCAATGGTTACTGCACAGCGCAAATATTCTGCGGAACGCACCACACTTCGAACGACTTTGTTTGGTCGTTTTCCAGACCTTCGGGACTCTCGCGGGGCAAATTACCAGTCAGTGTGGAAGGAAGCGGTAGATTTCATTGCGCAGCAGAATACCGACGGCAAACTCAAAGACTTTATTGAAGCGGAAAAGGCAGTGGATGCTGCTGATGATCTCGCATATCAAAAACAGATCGCAGATGCAAAACTGACACGTTTTGTACGGATGTTTAAGACCGTAACCCTATCACATATGTTGCGGGAGAAGGGCGAACCGGAAATCAAGGATCGATTTGAGAAGTTAATTGCTTCAGAATCGCGTGAGCTATTTGGTAAGGTACGATCAGCTTCCTCTAAGTAGATAGCACCTCGCGGGCATAAGTGAAGAAGGTTGGCATCGACTGGCTTAGTCGATGCCAATTTTTATGACTTCTGATTCGAAAGTGCCTCAGCAACAATTTCCTTCGCTTCCGACAAAACCTGCTCCAAGTGTGAATTATCCACGAAACTCTCGGCATAGATCTTGTAGACATTTTCCGTTCCGGAGGGGCGGGCGGCGAACCAGCCGTCTTTCGTCACCACTTTTAATCCCCCAATGGGCGCGTTTCTGAACTTGGTGCTCACAATCTTGTTTAATATGGGCTCGTCTGCAAGATAAGACGCCGAGACTGAGTTTTCGTTGAGGTTCTTAAGAATCTCTTTTTCCGCAGGCGTCGCGGGTGCATCCACACGTTTATAAGATGGGGAACCCAATTTGAGTTCGAGATCGTGGTAGATTTCGCCAGGATCTTTGCCAGTGACAACGGTCATCTCGGCGGCCAGCAAATCCATGATAATTCCGTCTTTGTCGGTAGTCCAGACAGAACCGTCCTTTTGCAGAAAGCTGGCTCCAGCGCTCTCTTCGCCGCCGAATCCAAAGCTGCCATTTTCGAGACCATCCACAAACCATTTGAACCCAACGGGAACCTCCACGACAGTTCTGCCGATTAGTTCTCCCACTCGGTCGATCATACTGGAGCTGACTACTGTTTTGCCGATGGCAGCATCTGGTTTCCAATTTTTGCGACTGCCGAACAGATACCATATGGCGGCAGACAGGTAGTGATTGGGGTTAAGCAATCCATATCCGGGCGTCACGATACCATGCCGGTCTGCATCAGTATCATTCCCAAAGGCAACTCTATACTTGTCCTTCAGCGCAACGAGCGATGCCATGGCATAAGGCGAAGAGCAGTCCATTCGGATTTGCTCGTCATGGTCCAGAGTCATAAATCGGAATGTGGGATCGTATGATGGATTTACGACAGTAATATTCAGCCCATATCGGTCGATGATGGGATCCCAATATGCCAATGCTGCTCCACCAAGAGGATCTGCACCGATGGAAATTCCTGATTTGCGAATGGGATCAAATTCGATAATCCCGGCAAGTGCGTCTACATAAGGAGTGATAAAGT
Organism: uncultured Chthonomonas sp.; assembly: GCA_903886985.1. Taxonomy (GTDB): domain Bacteria; phylum Armatimonadota; class Chthonomonadetes; order Chthonomonadales; family CAJBBX01; genus CAISOI01. Next base: position 178 of record CAISOI010000773.1, on the reverse strand, counting down.
CGAAACGGTGCGTTGAGGGTGCCTGAAGAGCACGTGAATACTCAAGTCTCCGTACGTCTTTTCCTCCCGCCAACAATATTGCGTTAGCCCGAGCCTGTATCCCGTTGGTAATAGAAGTATCTGCAGGACCACCATTGGTTGGGTTGTATTTGAACCCACCGTCCTTTGGGGGATTGTG
>CAISOI010000772.1 GCA_903886985.1 uncultured Chthonomonas sp. | reverse complement strand
GTGATTGTCCCTTGATATCATGCTTTTTACCGATTACGGCAGCTTCCGCAACTGCAGGATGTTCCACCAATGCACTTTCCAGCTCCATTGTACTGATGTTATGACCCGCCACCAGCATGACATCGTCGACACGCCCGAGGAGCCAGAAATACCCATCTTCATCCCGTTTTGCACCGTCACCTGCAAAATAGAGTCCGTTGAACTTGCTCCAGTAGACATCTTTATAACGTTGGTCGTTGCCCCACAATGTGCGTAACATTCCAGGCCATGGTTTCCGTAGTACGAGAAAGCCGGACTCACCTAAAGGTACGCTTTCACCTCGCTCATTGACGACGTCCGCACTAATTCCCGGAAATGGTCGTGTTGCACTTCCTGGTTTCGTGCCAACTAAGCCCGGCAGCGGTGTGATCAACATGTGACCAGTTTCCGTTTGCCACCAAGTATCGACAACCGGGCAATTGCCTTTTCCGATTGTTGTGTTGTACCAAATCCAGGCTTCCGGATTGATAGGTTCGCCGACGGACCCAAGCAATCGTAATGAACTTAGATCTCGTCCATTTGGATGCTGATCTCCCCATTTCATGAAAGTACGAATAGCCGTTGGAGCTGTGTAGAAGATGGAAACTTTGTGTTTCTCGATAATCTCCCAGAACCGGTCACGCGCAGGCGCATCGGGCGCTCCTTCATACATAAGGCAGGTTGCGCCATTGCTTAACGGCCCGTAGACAATATAGCTGTGCCCAGTAACCCACCCAATATCTGCCGTGCACCAGTAAATATCGTCTTCCTTTAGGTCGAAAACGAGCTTACTTGTTGCATAGACTCCTGTCAAATATCCGCCAGTCGTGTGTTGTATCCCCTTTGGCTTTCCGGTTGAGCCGGACGTATAGAGGATGAAGAGGGTGTCTTCCGCGTCCATTTCTTCCGGTTCACAAGTCTCCAATTCAGAATTCACAACATCATGCCACCAGACATCTCGCCCTGCGACCATTGGTACTGAAGTTGGACCGTCCTTAGAGCCTCCTACACGATCATATACAATAACTGTTTCAATAGTTGGAGTGTGCAATAGTGCTTCATCTGCCGCTGCTTTGAGGGGCACAATGGAACCACGTCGCCATCCCCCATCGGCAGTGACCAAAACTTTTGCACCGCAATCATTGACCCTTTCACTGATAGATTCCGCGGAAAATCCACCAAAGATAACCGAATGAGGAGCACCGATACGAGCGCAAGCGAGAACTGTGATAGCAAGTTCGGGAATCATAGGCATATAGACGGCGACGCGGTCCCCTTTTTGAACTCCAAGTTTGCGTAACGCATTTGCACATCGATTTACCTCAATGGACAGTTCTCCGAAGGTAATCTTCCGAACATCACCTGGTTCTCCTTCAAAAAGGATGGCTACTTTGTCTTTGCGTCCGTTTGATACATGTCGGTCAACACAATTTACGGATGCGTTAAGCTTTCCGCCGACAAACCATTTAGCATGAGGAGTGTCCCAATCGAGAATGGTATGCCATGGCCGCATCCAGTCCAATTCCGAGGCAAAATCGGCCCAGAATTTCTCTGGATCAGCCTCGGCGCGACTATATATGGAAGGATCGTTTGCGTTAGCTCGATCTATAAAATCTTTTGATGGTTGGAAAATGCGATTTTCGTCCAACAACGCCGAAAGTGCAGCGCTATTATCTGGCATAAGTCTGTGTGTCCTCCGCAGTGAGCAATAGTGGGAAATTATTCGTGCAGCATGGTCATTAATCCTGCCCTAACGGCAGTAAGAGCCCGAGTCTTGAGACTCAATCGGCTTAGGTCTGGCAGAGTTGGCAAAGCAGTGGTATCATCTTAATACTTTCGACAGAAAGCGAGATTGTAAATGGAAGACAAATCAAAACGAGTCCCTTCAGAATCTGAGTATTCAGAGATCGTTCGAATTCTACTGGAACGTGGAGCGGATATTAACGCACGCGGTCCTTATGGTCAAACAGCCCTAATGGTTGCTAGTCGTGCCGGGTACGTTGATATGGTTAAAACCCTTCTTGATTGGGAAGCTAATATCCACTTGAAAGATGAACGCGGATACACGGCACTAATGCATGGCGCTTGGAATGGTCACCTGGAAATTGTTAAAGCATTAATTGACCGAGGTGCAGACGTAAACGGTCTTGATAACAAATGGGGATACACAGCGCTCATTCTAGCCGCCGGTGGTCCCGATCAGCACCTCGAAGAAGGCATGTTAAGTCACAGTCGCCATGGCGATGACGAGGATGATGACGAAGACGAAGACTAAAACCTACTACCGGCGGCGAGATAATCGCCGCCGGATTTCAATTCATTCATCGTTCAGTACTGCCTTATTACGCCTGATATACCCTCTTCTATCCTGCCTTGCTGCCTCTTCACTCCTCACTGGATGTGGTTTCTTCAGGAGAAACTCTGAGCCCAAATTGGTGGATACTGGTGAATCCATCAGACGAAACACAGACCTTCCCGATCTAGGAAGATCAATTGACATACGAGAATGGGGTAAAGCAGGTGGGCATGTGGACTCTCTTTCCATTGGTGAAGCAATAGCAACTTCTGCCGGTGGATCATGGTTGATACTTTCCAAAAAACCGTTAGATAATATTAAATGGAATCCTCAATCTAATGTCACTCGAACAATCAATTTTGGCGCTAACTCGGACGACACAACTTCATTGCGAAACAATATTGCTGAAATCAATCGTTCAGGGAGTTCAGTCACAGCATCCTTAGAGCATGGTTACGGCTTTTTATATTTTGGCAATCCGGACGAATTAGCAGAACTGCAAGCGCACCCACCCGGAGTAGTTCCGGGAATTTCCATTGTGGCAAACTCTACACTTTCTTTGCTGGGTGCGCTTTCAGATGTTTGGAAGACTCCCATCACAATAGACCCCAAACTGTTGAAACAGAAGGATCGTTTCATCAAACTTATGACTGCGGTTCAAAACCGCTCGAAACAACCCACTGATGCTAGAGCAGCAATGTTTATCGGAAGGAGCGGAGAGGTTGCAGGATCTCAACCGTTCAAGGTTAAGTACCGAAGTGAAATCTCAAAGCCATTTTCGACCGTTCTGACGGAACTCGCTCAAACAGTTGGTGGTGAAGCAAAACAAGTAGGCAAGGCGTGGGTAATAAGTCCTTTGTCTGAAGCTAAGCGAAGCTCCGAATTGCAGAGCCTTGCAGCCAAACTCACCTCCCAGACAGCAAATGCAAATGTTGCGCCATCTAAGATGATCGATCCAACAACAGGAGAATCCATAAGTTCGATTGGAGAGCCTGATGCCAATACAGTAGATACATTGAATCAGATTGGCGCCTTGGGACCATCTGCCATAAGTACCCTAGTTAAACAGTTAGACTTAAAACGGCCGGCGGTTGCTTCATATACAGTCAAACTTTTGGTCAGCATGGATTCGCCAGCGGCAACCAGTGAAATCAAGAAATTCTGGGAGTCGCTCATTGCAACTGATCCTCAATCTCCCAATACTCAAACTTCAATATCAATCAGGGATGACATCGCGCAATGTATAGAAGCGGCCGACAATGTAGATTTCGCCAAGATACTTCTGGATACTGCGTTTGATGGCCGACTTCCGAACAGGATTAGGTACGAAGCACGAATAGCACTTTCAAAAATGGATATGCTGGATCAAATTACAGAACGCGCAAAAGGGTCCCGTCCTGTATCGATCTTTGACTTTGAATTGTCGTTACATCCCAATGGTAGTCGTAAACGTGGGATTAACCATGCCACTATTCGCCCTATTGCAACTTGCACGGCAGCAGACGGTAGCAAGTGGGCTGCATTTACAAGTAATCGACTTGGCGATTCCAGTGATATCTGGTTAGCCAAAGGATTCGATACCAAGTGGAACGAGTTCATTTTTACGGGCATTAAATTCCCAGTCAACGAAATGGGTTGGAATCCTTACCAAAAAAAGGAGCCAATGGTTGGGGCGATGGAAATATCCGTGGAAGGCAACTTAGTAAAATTTGCTCCTCCCAGAGTAATGAACGATATAATGACCCAAGAAGAGTACATGAAAAAGGTCAACAACCCAAAACTATCTATGGCTAAGCGGCAAAAATTGGGCAACGAGTTCAACCAATCGATGCAAAAGCGAGCGCAGTATTTATCTAAGGAACTAAAGGGCAATTTGGCAGACATGCGTAAAGACAGTGATGGAGACGGTCTGCCCGATCGTGTTGAAGAGCGTCTGGGGACCAATCCTGACCAAGCGGATAGCAACGGGGATAATACCTCGGACAATAAGGATCTTAATCCACTTTCGCCTAAGCTAAAGGTTCTATCTCTGCGGCAAAAGTTAATCCAACACCTTTATAGGACTCTGTTTGAAGGCGATCCCTCCCCTAATCCGGTGGTGGTTGTGCTCCCTAGAGAAGACACAATGCCATTTGCAGGTGTGCATCCCATCACAATGTGCATCGACGCCGATCAGAGAAGTAAAAGGACCACGCTCTTCAAAGGATTTCGGTCACTCTGTTTCGGCGGCCCAAAGAATCAGAGATCATCAATTAATACGGTCGACGGACCTGTATCCTTCAATGCCGATAAGACAAAGGCAGAGTTGCATTTTTGGCTCGTTTCAGACATTAGTGCCATAGACATCGTGATGGGACTTGCAAGAGGTACCGAAAATTCAAACATACCGAAGGATTATGTGGCAAAGTTTTCAAGATATGGAAGTATCTGGAAGATGGACTCC
>CAISOI010000771.1 GCA_903886985.1 uncultured Chthonomonas sp. | reverse complement strand
GTCTTAATATTCGAAATTCCTTGAATGAAGAATCCGCTCCATTTAGAATTAGATTCTTGCGCTTCACCGACTGCAATTGAACTATCATTTATTGCGTTAATCTCACTTACAGCGCCGCCATATGTTGGTACTTCACGCAGTTCGTAAACGTTCTGGCAAATGGCTTTCACGGAAATACATGTCAAAACATATGGTAAAAGAAGTGACAATAATAGTTTTGGAAATTGTAGTCCACTCATAATTAACCTCCAGAAGTAAAGAGTGACGAAAGGAGAAAATGGTGGTAGGCGGCTTAATTCCAGCTGCCTACCTGAACCCATTTTCCGGTCAAGTTATCAAAGAAGAACTCAGCAGACGTTTGGTTACCGTTAGTTGGTGCAGTGAATCCATGAACGACGTAGACTGAACCGAATGTTATGGTAAGTGGCGTACTTCCGGTGTGACCGTTCTTAATCGAGAGGAAGAAGCTTATATTCCTACCGGACTCGTTGTATGCTAAGCCCAAATGCCGAAACAACACTGCTTCAGTTAACTTTGCGATACAATTTGCCATTTGGGGGTCCCCATAAACAACCAGAAACAGAACAGGTGAATCACGACCAGCATAACATCTTAAGTACAAAGTTATATTATCACAATGATCGTGATTGTAAAGCATAGACCACCCACCGCAGCTGGGCGTTCTACTTGCAATTTAGGCTCTCTTACCGTATAATCGGTGCTATCCCGACGCGCTTTAACCAATATTTGAAATGAGGTATACCCCGTGTTTCGCAGCTACTCTTTACATCGATTCCACGCCCCAGATGCTGGCCATTCGCCCCGACGAAACCATGTTGCACTTGCAGCTTGCGCTGCCATTCCGGTGATGCTCTTTTCTTCTGGCTGCAACAAAAAGACTAATGTTGCCGTTGCACCGACACCCGTTAAACCTGTGGTACCGGCTATGGTAAGTGAGATTGATCTGAAATCCTATAAACCCAATGAAACGGGCGCAGTCATGATTCTGATGTATCATCACTTCAGGACATCCACGAGAAAAGGACCAGCGAAAGATGATCCCCTGAATCGATTGCCAGAAACTTTTCGGAAGGATTTGGAGGACCTCTACAAACGCAAATACTATCCAGTGACAGTTCAGGAATTTGTGGAAAATAAGATGGATGTGCCGATCGGCAGGTCACCTATCATTTTGACTTTTGATGATGCAGCTCCAACTCAGTTTAAAACTGTGGGGGGAACGGATGGCTCCTCGCACATTGATCCGGACTGTGCGGTTGGTATTATGGAGACGTTTAACAAAGCCCACAAGGATTGGCCCACCAAGGCTACGTTCTTTGTTTTGCCGAAAGAGGGTTCGCGCGGAGCAGAACCATTTGGACAGGCGGAATCGGTAGCGGAGAAATTTCAGTATCTGATCTCCCATGGTTATGAGATCGCAAATCATACATCGACCCACCCCAGTATGCGTAGCGTTTCTGCGGATAAGATTCAGTGGGAGATTGCAACTGCCGTGAAGGATATCAAGGCGATCAATTCCGCCGCGCAGATGAAGACTCTTGCGCTGCCTTATGGTTCTCTCCCTGGCAAATCAAACCGTGACCTTCTGAAGAGCGGCGAGTCGGGCGGCACAAAATATGAGAACGAAGCAGTGTTGCTGGCGGCATGGCGACCAGTGCTTTCTCCTATCACAGTGAAGAGCAAGAAATTCACTCAGGCTGGAAAACTCGCGGAATATGATCCCTTTCACCTGGAGCGAATTACGCCGGACCCAACACATCCAAATCAACAGACTTTTGAGTTTTGGTTGAAGTTCTTCGATGAGAACCCTTCGCTCAGATATGTCAGCGGGGGAAATCCTAAAGTCTTCGCTGTTCCCAAATCATTGGCTACCATGGTGGACGATGAGAGAGTCAAAGCCTCAGGAAAGTCG
>CAISOI010000770.1 GCA_903886985.1 uncultured Chthonomonas sp. | reverse complement strand
TGGCAAAGTCATCGCTTGATTCAATCTGGTCTCGCCGCAGTTTTTTTGGAATGATCGGCGGTCTGGGAGCCCTCGGGGCTGCGAGAGCGGTTCGCAGTCATGCAGCAGAAAATCTACGTGCCTAAACCTCCCGTCGCCTACAGAATCGTCAGTGGTCTAAAATACTTTCCAACAATTGACACTGCAACACAATTCACACCCGGTCTACAGATGTTTGGCGACGGGAGCATGTCCACTAAAATTGTGTTTGATCCAGCTTCGAACACAGATCCGCTTCTGTCTATTGATATTGACACTGGTTCCTCAGACCAACCAAAATTCCTCCACACTGTTCGGTTGGAGGGAATGCAAATTACGCAAGCATCGAATTCAGTGTCCGGGGTTACGGCAATTTCGATTCGTCACGCCTACAATGTGTTGCTCGAAGACATCTTCGTCTTTGGAGTCAATGGCACCGGATTGAAGGTTTTGTGTCAGAACGGGGATGTGGATGGATCCAACCAAATTCACTTAAGATTGTGTAGATTCTTTGGTTGTCAAACATGGGGCGTAAATGTAGACAGTCAGGGCGTGCACAACGAGATATCGTTTTTGGTAATGGACAACTGTTTTATAAGTCAGTGCGGTGCAAACGGGAATGTCTATAGTGCTGGATTAGTAAGTGCGTCTCAAACTGGAACAACTGTCACAACTTCTGGTTCAGTTCCCACCGGTATTGCGATTAATACATATTGCACATTGGTCGGTCCGTATGGCACAGAACGCGCTAAAGTAGCAAGCATTTCGGGGTCTGTAATTACTTTTACTACGACGTTATTATTTGGTTCCTATTCATTTCTCACATTTCCACCCTCAATACCTACTCAGCCTATTCCTTCCGGTGGAATGCGGTATCGTGGGCAAAACATATCTCTACGCGCGACGGCATTCGCCGAAAACACCAATGTGGGGCTGTACATATTTGTCAATTCCGGCGAATCACCCGGTGCAGTATCCGTGCTGGGCAGGTTAGACAATGTTAATTTTGAAAACAATTCTAATAAACATCTCATAGTCGAGGGCATGGATGGTCTCGCAATGAACAACTGCCGAATTGTCAACAGCGCTTTTGAAGCAAACACTGGCATATTCCTCGACTCACACGGCTCTATCACACAGTTCGTGTGTGACAATCTGTTGGTTAAACAGACTGGCAGAAATTTTGTGATCACTATGTTCGACGGCGCAGGCACTAATGCCTATTTCGCTCACGTTCGTAATACGGTATGGGCAATCTGGTCGCTAACAGATAGCCCTCAACTCGTCAAGTTCTCAACATGGTTTCTTCAAAATGTTACGCGCCCAGAAATATGGGATGATGGATTCAAGTATCCTTATCCAGAACATACAGTTTTGGCATCAATCCCTCCACCTACCACGAGTGGTGACACATATATTCCTGACGTGTCGCAATTCAAAACGCACTATGTAACAATAAACACTACCAGCGGAATATCCTACATCGGTAATCCGACCTCCGGAGGATATGCTGACGGCAAAGAGATGATCTTGACGATTATTAACGGCACTTCCGGTGAAATTAGGGTGGCACTTAATAACTACATCCTAAATCACGGGTATGTTAATCCGCCACCTGTATCTACCACTTCGCCGGGTACAAATCGTACCAGTGCACTATTCACACTCGATCTTCAGAGTTCTGTCATAGGATGGGTACAGGTGGGTTCCTGGAGTCTTGGGAGAAGAAGTCTGCAAGAGGCAGTTCTCGCCTACAGTGGGGCACCTTTTATCCCCAACATTCAAGACTTTTTGGCTATACGATTACTTGTCCCGTATATTTATGGGTCGATCTCCCCGCCTTATTTTGGGCTAAATGGTTCGTCGGAAAAGGGGCCCTTTAGTTTCATTCTCATTGTCAGTAACACAAGAACTGATAGTACTCCGTTGGTCATCACGATGGACTCCATCTATCAATTTCAGGGGCACACATCCAATAATCCGTCGCCTACTGCGGGGCAACAAGTATCGGCAGAATTTCAATTCGATAATATCAACAACGTTTGGATTCAAATGGCAGACTGGGCTTAAACGGGGTCGTTGGTCCAATCATCTCTCGCTGATTCCGGAGGTTTTCTATGAGAAATTTACGTTATTATTTTATATTTTGGCTCAAATTGTCTGCATTGATATTTTTGATAATTCCGAGTACAGCTAACGGTCAGAATGTGTACGAGTTACGTGAAGTGCCAAGCTACGGCGGCGCTGTAAGTGAGATTAACGCAATAAATGATAGTTCAATTGCAGTCGGTGAAGCGCAAGAATCTAATTCTAAATGGAGCGGATTCTTCATTCAAGGAATTTCGAATATTAAGAC
>CAISOI010000769.1 GCA_903886985.1 uncultured Chthonomonas sp. | reverse complement strand
TCCGCGCTATCAGAGTAAGTGCCTTACTGGCTGCTATTTTGATGCTGCATGGCAGCGTTATGGCACAAGGTCGAAAAGGTGACCAAGGGAAACCCGGCAACACCGAAAATCCGCCACAACGTCCGCCGATTGCCCCTAGAGCTCTCCAGCCCGACGTTCATGCGCGTAGAGAGACTGTTGAAGTACGTCCAGCCGCTCCGCCGCAGGTTCCAAATCGAGCACCTGTTCGACAGAATAATCCGCCCGTGACGCCAAATAGGGATCCCATTCGACCCAATAATCCGACAGGTCCAGTTCGACGAGATCCGCCACAGAATAATCCGAATCGTGCGCCTAATCGACCGGACAACCCTCCGGCGCAGCCAGATCGAAATCAGGGTAATAGGGACAGAGTTCCTACGCGACCAGACAATCCTCCGACGCAGCCGGATCGAAATCAAGGCAATCGGGATAGAAACCAGGGGAACCAAGATAGAAATCAGGGCAATCGGGACAGAATTCCGACCCGACCGAACAATCCGATGCTACACGTGACAGGTCTGATGATTTACGGAACTTCAACCGCGACGGTGCTCGCCCGGTAAGAGCAATGGTTGCGCATCGAACATTTACCAAAACGGCGGAAGGCAGACGATATGACAACGGGATGTTATTGCGCAAGGGAAACCCTGTCCAAAGCCCATGGATGCGCCCCTATTTTCCAAGAGGTAATTACCACTTCCCATATTATGCGCCAGTTTATTCCTCAACGACGGTAGTAATATCGCCATATGGGTTTTACTTTGGAGTATGTGCGCCGTATATTAACCGTGCCCATATTTTCCGATATCAACCAGATTTTGTATATATCGATAGTCCAATCTATTCCGGATCAGATTTTCGTAATTTCACGCCGATCCGAGATAGTGACAATATCCTAGATATGAATGTGTTGTTGGATCGGGAACCAGGGTTGGCGGCAGCAGTTGACGAATTGAAAGAGACTTTCCGAGGCGGAAACATTGACTCTTTGGTGACATTGATCGATCCGAAAATAAATATTTCGGTATTTCTCCGCGGAAAATACGATTATTCTATCTCGTCGACTGACTTTGTCGACCTAACCCGAGATGCCATTCGGTCTACCGAGACGATTTCGTTTGATATCACTCGTATACATGAACGTGCAGCTGGAGTGTATGTAGTCAGTGGAGAACAAACCTATAAGTCGCAAGACGGCGGTATGCGAAAGGTCTATTTCAGCTATGTGCTGGAAGATCTGGCAGGATATTGGACGTTGACACAGGTTGGCACTTCGCCAGACCACATTCAAAACTGGTAACAGTCACGACAATCACTTGGTGCGGCAGAGATTTCTCTGTCGCACTATTTGTGTGTGAGGATTGCTTTTCGCGAGGTTTATTGCATTTATCAGAAGAGAAGTGTATACTGGGAAACCTAATATTACACGCAGGATTGATGTGTTAGACAATAACCGTTGACTCCAGCCTGTTTTTGTTTTTGAAAGATGCTGGACGATCAGCCGTTGAGTATTTGATTTCTTATATCAAAACAGCGAATTTAGCTGACAAGTCCGTAGGATGTGGGAGTCTGTTATGGCAATTGGGGAAAAGAGAACCTTTCCTACCCTCAAAGGGTACCGTTCACAGGGTATGTTCAAGAGACAACTCCGAACAGTTGCTTCTTCTCCCTGCGAGTCGCTGGAGCAGAAGGTACTCAAAATAGCGCATACCTGGATCGCATTGAACTTAGGATGTGGAATTGAAGCCGCAACGCAGTGCAATCGAATTGAAGACGATCAACATTGGAAAGTTAGCGTTAAAAGCCACAATGGTGAAATTAACGGCGTCTTGGCAGTGGACCTCAGTCACGTAACCTGTACTTGGACACCAGCCCGTTAAGATTAGAAAGTCTCGATTGCGTTCCGATGGGATAGGTATGTTTGGTATATGCTGAAATTCCGCCGACAAGCAAAGGATGTTTTTACAAAGGTCCTGCAATTTGTATCAGTGACCGTCTGAGTTTCAGCACGAATTACAATCGAATTAGGCGGTAGTTCGAATGCCCTCACTTAGAGTAAGTCCCCTTAAGCAACGTGGTCGCAGAGATTGCATGTTGACATGCCTCCAAATGGCAGTGCAATTTAGAACCGGAGAAGTTTTAACTACAGAACAACTCCGTAATGATCTTGGTCATAATAGCGCAGTTAATTATAAAGAACTTCTCCATTTAGCAATCAAATATCAACTTTCCCCTTTGATATGTGGTGATTTGGAACTCAAGTTTTATGGAAGCCTGACAACAGATGCCTCGGATTCCTCGATAGTAGCAAAGTCAATTGAGTCAACAAAATATTTTCCTGATCCCAAATCCACATTAAATTATATCCAGATGCACTTGCGCGACCAACGGCCCACTATTGCACTGGTGAGGCCGGATGACCCAGCAATTTCCATCGGTCATGCCGTGTTAGTGATAGGAATGACAGAGACTTCCGTCATATTAGTTGATCCCGCTGTCGGATCAAGGTCCGAGTGGAAAGTCGACGAATTTCTGGATCGGTGGCATGCTTACTCTTGTTTCAGCATGATTTGCCTGATACCTTCAGAAACTGGAGATCGGCGAGGATGCATGTCCATTTTTGTTCGATCAAGAAACAGAGCCAAGTGACGGATAAACGTGGAATATGATTGAAAGGAGTTTGGTGGAGCTGAGGGGGTTCGAAC
>CAISOI010000768.1 GCA_903886985.1 uncultured Chthonomonas sp. | reverse complement strand
CCCTGAAAAAGTTAATCTGATGCTCGTCATTCTGTCGTGGGAAATAGGATTGGAGATGTCGCCATAGCCGCGTCTGTTGCGCCGCTATGCTCTCGAGAAGTTCCTGAAGTTCTGCCTGATCCAGAGTTTCTGCAGCGTCGTCATACCAATCAAGCGCCGCATCGGCGAGTGCCAGCCCTTCATATAGATGAGAAAGTCGGAGCCAAGGCCACGCATCACCGGGCCATAACTCCGCCCTCAACGGGATTAGATAGTGCCCAGGACCGTGTTCCTCATCGATTCGCCTGCGGATGTAATTCAAAAGTTGTCGCAAGGGCCAATGCTGGATGTCTCTGCTGTTTAACTCTGCTTGAAGTGCCCGCTGACGGCAAAGCAATGACTTCAACCGAATTAACCCTATCGTTCCTTTGTAAGTTTCAGGGCCGAGTTCTGCTATGGCGGTTAACTGTTCCACATCGTGGTAAATCTCTTCCAAGGGACGGATTGGCACAGGAGGCGTCGTAGCAATTGCGGGTCTATGAATTGCCCTGGTAGTGGACTTTATCTCAGAAGTCGTAGAGGAATCGACAGAAGAATGCACTGTTGGTAGAATTGTATGAAGAGTAACAACACCCGATGATTCATTTCCAATGACAGGCACATCGGCAAGCGAATAATCGGCGGCGTCTATTGACGAACAATCCCCTTTTGACTGTAGAAACCGAAATTCAGCTGACGCAGTCTGGATGAGAATACTAATCTCTTCGCTGAGAACTCGGTTGTGGGCATCATCTGACAAAGTCCGAAGGTGCCTTAACTGTTGCAACGCCTCTTGCAGAAACGACATTCTCTTTACAGCGAATTCTTCCAACTGACGTTTAGCACTACTGCTAAAGGCTTTAAAATGCTCGGGGGACTTGAGTGCTTCCGGCAAATCAGTCATAACAGTTTGTCGTCCTATCAGATCAATAATATTCTAGTTGCGTATCAAATTTTTCAGTACAAACCACACATTGGCAGGTCTTTCGGCCAAGCGCCTCATTGTATACCCGTACCATTGCGTTCCAAACGGAACATATATCCGAACCCGATGCCCTTCAGAAACTAACTTCTCCTGAAGATCCCGACGAATCCCGTACAACATTTGAAATTCATAATTGCTTGCCGGAATTCCTCTACTGTTAGCAAATTCTTTTGTTTGTCGTATCATTTCGGGATCGTGGGTCGCAATGGCGGGATAGTTACCCTTCTCTAACAGAATCTTCATTAGATTGACGAAATTCGAATCAACATCCACTTTAGCTGGAAATGCGATCGTTTCCGGTTCGTTGTATGCTCCCTTTACCAATCGAACTCGTGCTCCCATTTCAATCAGTTGCAATACGTCGCGCTCACTGCGATGCAGATAGGATTGAATAACCGTTCCAACGTTTTTGCGCTCTTGCCATAGTTCGGCGAAAAGTTTAAGAGTGGAATCGGTATAAGGAGAACCCTCCATATCAATCCGCACGAACTGATCATATGTCGCTGCAAGATCGAGAATGGCTTTCATATTGTCCAGAGCGAGAGAATAATCGATATCCAAACCCAACTGGGTAAGCTTCAAAGAGACATTGGAATCCAGCTTTTGTTGCGAAATATAGGGAAAGAGAATACGATAATAGTCAACCGATGCGATTGCCTCCTCCTTCTTATAAACATTCTCACCTAAGTAGTCCAGAGTAGCAGTCATGCCTTTACCATTTATCGCAATGATTGGTTGGACTGTCTCTTCCATGGTTTCACCTGCGATAAAGCGGCGTGCGAATCCGGATGACATTCCATTCTTTTTTACAAATTTCTCAACTCTTGGGCTATCTGCCAGTTTTAGTAATGCGGTTCTCGACAGCAAGTTCAATTCTCCATAAATTTAGTCAAATTGGGTTCATGTTCCCAAGAACCCCTCAACTTTGGTTCCCGGGATTAAAAGTCGCCAGAATTGCTGTGGCGGTGAATCATGGGGCCATGCAAAAGCGTGATTAAAGGATGCTTCCTGACATGCCCTCAACTGCTTAAAGTCCATAATATCCTGAATCAATAGATTCTCGATCTCAAACGGTAAACGAACATCATGTAGACCGGCATTGTCCGTACAGAGCACAATATCTACCCCTGCCTTCGAACATTGTTCAAAAACTGTACGCAATTGCGTCAAGTCCTTTAAAGTCCCCGTTTTCAAATATGTCGTCGGGCATACTTCAAGGCACTGTCCCCTATCAGCAAGTTGAGAAAGTAAGTGTGGAAGCTTGAGCGGAATCTGAATGCCATGACCGATGCGATCCAAATACGGTAACAGCTCAGGGTGATTACCATCATCAGTTTCGAAAAGATGCCCCGTCGTTTTTACGCCACGGTCCTTTGCAAGTTTGAATAGAGATATAAACTCTCCCATCTTTTCAGCATAAAGTGTGTCTGGCCCGGCAAGATCAACTCCACAGACACATTCCGGCATCTCTGTTGCAATGTCGAGAATCGCTAAATTGATTTCGTAAGGTAGCCGAGAGTGCATACAGAGTATCTGGCTAAATACCAGTGGATACTCTGTCTGGTCGCCGGAAGAATTGATCACGCGAACAACATCCCGCATCTGCCTGATTCTTTCCTGGGTGGAAAGTTCCGAGGAAGTTCGAAAAAAAGGTGTATGCCTTAACTCCAAATAGCAAATGCTTTCAAAAACATATGCGCCGCGCACCAGTTTGCTCACGAAGTACTCGAGGGTATCCAAAGTTTGAACGCGCTCCACAAGAGTATGGAGTTCAAGATACTCTGTCAAGTTTGCTCGCGGACGGGTGATGAACTGCTCGAATGTCTCAAATTCGGGATATTCGGCTGCTAGAGGATGGCCAGTACGGTGCAGGTACCGCCAGAAAATCCTCGGTACTACTGCTCCGCCAAGATGTCGGTGTAATTCTGCATTCAGTGACATTGACTCAATATACCTGTCTATTGCGCTACAGTTAAACCGCTTTTGTAGATCCAAACTTCCCAAAACCATAACGGTCAATTGTAACTATTTGGCTAAGAATGTTATTGACATGTTAATGCAGGAATGGTAGAATGACTCATCTGTTCAAGGTTAGAACAGTGCATTCATTTCCTGTAACAGTGACACGTTGTTGGTGTCACAGCTACTATGGGTTACTGAAGTTATAACTTCAGTACTCCCTAAAATTCCTTTATCCTTATAGGAGGACATCGTGGAAGCAAAAAGACGAAACGGATTTACGTTGATTGAATTGCTAGTTGTTATAGCAATCATCGCAATCCTTGCTGCAATTCTTTTCCCTGTCTTTGCACAGGCTCGTGAGAAAGCTCGCCAAACTGCATGCCTTTCAAACAGCAAGCAAGTTGGTTTGAGCACGTTGATGTATAGCCAAGACTATGATGAACAATACCCAATTGGGTCTGCCCAAGGTAATGACGGCTCATGGTACTGGAACTTCAACTTGCCTATTCCGTACAACTGGAGAGCATCTGTTCCTCCCGGTACCCCACGTGCAACTGCTGCTCAAGGTCAATGGGGCAACGCCCTACAATCCTACATCAAGAGCTGGGGTGTCTATGGCTGCCCATCCGGTCCTGAAGTCCGACTTGCCGTTTCAGATTACACTGCTCCAGTCGTTCCTTGGGCAGGTGACACGACAACCTACAACGGTTTGTTGAGTTCCTACAACCAAGCGGGCGTTTCTACCCCTGCTAACCTCCCAATGTTCTGGGAAGGTCGCGGTAAGGCTACAGTTGCTGGATTCTCACTCTCGAACCCAGCGCTTATTTGTAGCACGGCTGGCTTTACCTCAACATGTAAATATATTCCATGTGGCGGTACCGGTAACGGATCCTCCAGTGCAATGTTTGGGTTGAGTGGAACCATGTGGATTCACTCTCAAGGTGCAGTCTTTGTAATGTGCGACGGTCACTCAAAGTGGCGACGACTTGGCGCAGCAATTGCTCCGGCCGCAACCGATGCAGGTACCGATCCTTACACCGGTTACGATGCAACAGGCGTACCTGCTAGCTACTGGTGGGACGGTTGCCATGCATGGTTGTTCCGACCGGACGTAACCTGGTCTCGCTAATATGAAAAATAATGTCTCCCCTGCCATGGTTGCAGTTCTCGTTGTTGTTGCGCTTGCAGTTGTTGGCGGACTTGGATTCTTTCTAATAAGCAAGAATGCAGGACCGTCCATCAAAGACGTCGAAGCGAAGCAAGGCGCCGGTGGCGCTGCGCTTCCGGACGGAGCAGCCAATAACGGAAAAGGTGGCGGCACTGGTGGGAAGATCGTTACTCCTGCCAACTAGTTAGCAAAATCTCAAACATAAGACAACCCGGTTCATTTCTGAACCGGGTTGTTTTTCTATGTCCTTGGGCACACTACGATAACCTAAGTATCTATAATTGTATTTAAAGGTAACTTAGATCTTTGACGTACCTTGTGACGCTGGTTTGTCTGGGAGATCGCCTGCAAAATGTTGAACTTCGACTTTGGTAGCTGATATCTTATCTGCAGTCTTGGTACCGGTTACAATTACGAATGCACCATCCTTAAGGTCTTCAACTTTGGCTGGCTTTTGCCTTACGGTAATAATCGCTTTGGCAGATTCGATATTGAAAGTACCACGATTTCCTTCGACCACAAACGTCCCTTCTTTTGTAACGTTCTTAATAGTTCCTCCGACATGCACCGGTTTCGTTGGGTCAGAAGGTGCAGCTGGCTTATCACCGCCATTACAACCCGCTAAGGCGAATATCGACCCCGCGAGAATCAGTCTTCTCAGTTTCAATTGATTGTTCTCCTTGATGAGGCACGTGCCGTCATTCTCAATATATTGACACACGAAACTATGGTTATGGTTACAATTCTTCCGCAATAATAGCTAAAGATAACCATAGAGTCAATATTCAGCTGTGGCATTGCCAAAAGCCAACGGTTTCTAAGCCATCAAGTCCCTAATAGGTTTACCCAACTCAGTGATTGCAATCGGTCTGCCAACCGGTGTCATAAATGACTTTTCCGGATTCATTCCAAGGAGAGAAGAGACAGTGGCAAAGAAATTTGGAACCGCAATTGGATTTTCCACAACTTTCATTCCATCAGAATCTGTCTGACCGTGTACAATGCCCTTGCGCACACCGCCGCCCGCCATTACTGCGTTCCAAGCAGATGGAAAGTGATCTCGCCCTTCATTGCCATTGATAACTGGAGTTCGACCAAATTCCCCCATCCAAATTATCAAAGTGCTGTCGAGCAGATTTCGTTCCGCAAGGTCCTTTATCAACATAGAGAACCCAGGATCCACCTGTCCCATTAATTTGCTGGTGCGATTGAAGTTGTCCTGATGGGTATCCCACCCATCCAAAACAACCTCCACAAACTTGACGCCTGATTCCACCAATCTCCGGGCCATGAGACATCCTTGCCCAAAACTGCCAGTTCCATAAGCAGCTTTTACGGCTTCCGGCTCGTCGGAAATATCAAATGCTTTAAGCTTAGGGGATTTCATCATTCTCACTGCTTTTGCATAGACTGCCTGACGCCCTTTGACCTTCAAATCCCCTGTTTCAAGCGCAAATTGAGACTCCAGGTTGGCTAGCGCAGATTGTCGCCGATCAAACCGTTCCTCATTGATATTAGGAGCATAGTTGATGTTGACAGGCGGTTGGGCAGGATTTTGAACGACGAATGGGCCATTTTGTACACCGAGAAAGCCGGCACCAATACTTGGTCCGCTAATGCTGACAAAGTTCGGAATATCGCTCGTTTGCAAACCCAATTCCTCATTTACCCACGAGCCCAATGATGGATGAGTGATTGTAGGATTAGGTGCATAACCGGTATGCATCAAGTATTGAGCTCGCTGGTGGTTGCCCTCCTTGCTTACCATTCCGCGGAGTATACACATCTTGTCCGCGACATCCGCCAATCCTGGCAAATGTTCGCAGATTTCTATGCCCGGCACGCGGGTCTTGATAGATTTGAATGGACCTCCGTTACGAGTTCCCGGTTTTGGATCAAAGGTGTCTAAATGGCTTGGTCCGCCGTTCATCCACAGCAAAATACATGACTTGGCTTTACCACCTGGTGCATTTGCCTGCGCCATGGCGGCAGCCGTTCGAGGATCAAGCCATTGCGCAAACATAACGCTAAGCAGTCCGCCCATTCCAACTTTCATTGCGCCCCGACGACTTATTTCATGTGACCATAAATCGACTGGGCCCGGGCAACGCCCAAGTTCTCTACGTACTTCTTCTTCCCGCATATCCTCTAATTCGTCTAATTCTTTACTTTTAGGATCGGTAATCATGGTAGTCATTCCTCATCTTAACAAGCGAACCTAGTTCGCTAAACAACCAGAATAAGTCATCAGTGATTGAAGACGAACTCGCTGGAATTCAGCAGTGTCCAAAACATGTCCTCGAATGCCTGCATTTTTGGAGATGCCTCAAAAGTGTTATATTTGGTTGGAAACCTCGTCAACAGATCAGGGCCGGAACCACCCTTTTTGAAGGCTTTGTTCTGGGCAATCTGCTTTCGGTCGAACATCTTGCGCTCTTCACGCTTTGAGATCTCCGGTTGTGGTGACGGAGCAGTTACAACCACGTCACGAGGGGCATTAACGAATTCTAACCATTTTTTCGTCTCAGATATGGTTGGCTTTCTAGATAATGTTCGCAAGTAGAGTTCTTCTATCACCTGATTGTCAGAAACGGCATCGTTTAGTATGTGTGCAAGAGCTGATCCAGGAATAGGCTGGGTGGTTCTGTTCGTTAGATTGCTGTTCAAAAGTAGAAGTGCCTGCGGAATTGTTCCTTCAAAATCTTTTTGTTCGAATTCCTCATCAACGTCAAATAAGAAAGTCAACTGACGCAGAATTGAGAATTTAAGAGCCTCAAGGTTGCCTCCCGATATCTTTTCCAACAGCGTTCCGACTCCGGTAGATAGGATCAAACTATCCAAAGTCTGTTCGGGCCCTATTGGCTTCAAACGAAATCGTGAGTAATATTTGTTCTCGGGATCAGCCTTCGCGCCGGCAAGGCTCGTTCGTTGATAGGCTTCGGTACTCGTAATCAATCGAATGAGATATTTGACATCGAAATCGTGAGCAACGAAATCCTTTGTAAGAACGTTTAGTACTTCCGGCATTACAACAGGATTTCCCGGTCGAAAGTCATCCACAGGTTCGACAAATCCACGCCCTAAGAAGTGATTCCACATTCGATTTACTATCGCTTGAGCAAACCAAGGATTCTCTGGTGTAGTCATCCACGCAGCAAGCCCCTTACGACGATTAGCTGCATTGGAAAAGTCTGTACCATCTAACGCCATTGGTGGTTGATTGAGGTACTCGTTCCTCCCCATGGCTTTCTTGCCCGCACCTGCGAACTGGCGATTAGCATCTTCAAGGTCTACCCTTCGAATACTTCCCTTTTCATACTCACCAACCTGCCTTGGCCTCGCGTTCATAAAACACGCAGTAAATTTTCGGAAGTCGTCTTGCTTCCACTTCTCAGTTTTGTGATCATGGCATTGTGCACATTGAATTTGTACGCCCAGAAAAATTTTGCTTGCATTGCCTGCAAGGTCGGCGGGAGTTGCCTGATATTTCAGAATCCAGTTGACAGCTCCATTCACCCTTCCTTGTGGAGTAATGGCGCCGTCCTCAATGGAATTCGTTTTAAGGTCTTCGGAACTGCGTATAGCCATTTGATCCGGCCGACGATTCAAACCCGCGGCTTTGCTGACATTGCCGCCAGTGCTGTTGATTCCCTCAGCGGAAATGAGGTCGTATACAAATTTGTTAAAAGGTACATTGTTCGCAAACTGTTTGTTGAGCCATTGCTTCCAAGCGACTTTGTCCAAAGTCTGTGCCCGGTACGTTCGCCCCATCAATACTGAGTCCCAATAATTGGTCCAATTTTGAGCATATTTAGGATCTTTTAGGAGAGATGAAACGACTCTTTGCCGCTTGTTGGAAGACGTATCTTGGAGAAACTCCCGGACAGCCTCAGCCGTTGGAATTGTTCCTACAATGTCGAGGTAAACCCGACGAAGGTATTGGGCGTCGTCAACAGTGCCAGTAGGAGTAATATTGTTGACTTTCCAAGCACTTCGTATTTTCTGATTTACGACGGTCGCAGTGTCAGCCCCGGATAGCTGACCCATTACGGGCATTTGTACCGCAACTAGAGAAAGCAAAACATATGGTGCGTGGATCGATGACCATCCAATTAGTCTCTTCATTTTCATAACCTTCCACAAAACAAACTCATAGGCACAATGCCCTGAAAACTGATTTGGAAACACGTTTGTCAGAGCCGATTACTTCTATTGGACGGCAGTTCAAAAAATTTGTTCAAATTCTTTAATCAACCTCTTTAGCAAGAATATCTCCTCATGCTATACTGCAATAGTAGTTCACTTTGGGTTGTCAAATCCACTGCTTGACCTATTAATCTCGAAAGGGGCGCATCAATGAAAATCAGTAATCGTGATTTCACCGACCCAAAAGTCGGTAATCCGTTGGCCCGTTTCGGGGCACCTCAGGTATAGGTTTCAACATCACTAACCCCTTTTAACCTGATAGTTCTCCAAGAACCGGCCAACATTAGTCATTTTGTTTAAACATGTTAGTCAACTTAGGAGAATTGAAGGTAATGTCACGCAGTATCGTCATGGCAAGAGACGGAGACAAACTTGCCAAATCAACATTGGTAGACCAGCTTAGGCCAAGAATTTCACGCATGGCATCCTACTATTCAAGGTGCACAGGTGAAGACGCCGACGACTTATTGCAGGAAGCTTGGTGTGGACTTTTGGAGTCATTGCCGAACGTTGACATCGAAATTGGAAGCCCTGAACAGTTTCTAATTCAGAGAGCACGCTGGAAAATGCTCGACTCCATCAAGCGCGCAAAGATTCGCAGATGTGTGCCAATCGATCCAGAAGATGCACAGTTTGTTCGTCCATGTCATTCAGATCAGATTGTTGGCGAAACAACTGTTCTGGAATTCACAGGGAAGTTGAAATCTACTCAGAAGCAGATTCTATTCTGCTTGATGCGCGGAATGACTTGGAGAGAAACTGGAGATGCACTTGGATTCACCTCCGCCAACGTCGCCTATCACGTGAAACAAATTCGCAGGGAATACGAAGCGTGGTCTGACTAAACTCAGATCACGCTTTTTCCACTTTGTTCAGTTTTTCCATGTAGGCGGCCGTGCTCTTGCCTCCACTCTCAGGATTGTTCCTCAGACCTTCGACCAACGACAGAATTTCCGACGTGGGCTTGTTTTGGCTCATCTTCGCCTTTGCTTCTACGCGTTCAACAGCAATTCTAAAACCAACAATTGCTCTCGACATCTTCTCAATATCTCCTTGATCCATTTGTTTGAGCGACCACGGATCCGTTCGATTCTGCTCATTCTTCTCGGTCAACCGGTTCAAAATCTGGATTAACCCCTCCCCATAAACCAACTCTGCCTTACCGTAAACATGGACCGCCACATAGTTCCACGTGGGGACGTTCTGCTCGCTCGTATAATATCGAGGCGAGACGTAAGCGTGTGGTCCCTGAAAGATGACAAGTACTTTTTGTCCCTCACCTAACACTTTCCAGTGGTCGTTCGCAAGTGCAAAATGCCCCTCCACAAACTTCGCTTCACCTTCCTGCATATAAACGACCGGAACATGCGTTGCAACGGGACCGTACATACCATTTGTGACAACAGTCGCAAAGTCGTATCGATTTATGATTGCTTCGATTTCTTGAGCATCCTCTAATTTATAGTGAGCAGGAATATACATATCACACCTCTTTGATGGCGATCCAGTTTAAGCATGACCCACCACTACAAAATTGACTATAGGCAGGGTCAAAGGTATACTTCGAATAGTTTGTGAAAAAGGAAACAAAGTCTGTGGCAGCGCAATCTGTGGAACATAACTATTATACTGGTGAGAAATCTGCATACGTTCACAATATGTTTTCTGGTATTGCTGACCGCTATGACCTCCTCAATGGCGTCCTCAGTTTTAACCAACACAAACGATGGCGACGATTCGCGGTCAAGCTTGCAAAGGTTTCAGCAGGAGATAGTGCATTAGATGTTTGCACAGGAACCGGCGACTTTGCGATTGATCTCTATAACGCTGTTGGCAAGACGGGCACTGTAATCGGCTCTGATTTCTGCAAACCGATGGTAGACATTGGTAAGAAAAAGACAGATGTCATCTCAGATGACAGCATCTTGATGATGATTGCAGACGCTCAAAATCTCCCCTACCAGGACAACTATTTTGATATTGTTACCGTTGGGTTTGGAATTCGAAACGTCGTAGACACTCAACTAGCATTTCGCGAGATGGCTCGCGTGGCGAAAGTTGGTGGTCGTGTTGTCTGCCTTGAATTTAACAAGCCCGTTGGTCCCCTATCACCGATGGTGAATTTTAGACAAGCCGATACGCGTAGATATTACCTTTTCCGT
>CAISOI010000767.1 GCA_903886985.1 uncultured Chthonomonas sp. | reverse complement strand
CTTTGTAGCAATGTTGTGTTACATCGTCCAGCCAACCCCGTCTTCATGTAGTACCATGTGCCATCAAATATGCGATTCATGTATGATTGGTATGATCAATCGACATACCAATCAAACCTATTGTGTTTATAACATACAATCTCGGGCCTAGTGTGTAAATTTGACAATCCCGATTTTATGTACAAATAGTATAACCATGCTCCGTTTTCTTTCCACGATCTTTGTCATCGCATCAACGTATGCATACCGACAGGATCTCGCGAAACTCCCGAATGGCAATTCTTATGGGCTAACCCTGGGTCATCCAGGTGGGAATACCAAAGTTCCCACCAAACTTGCATCCACCTTTTATTCATCAGGCCAACAATGGACGAAGGCGTTCTGTATGGCGGATGCGGATGGCGATGGTCAATCGAATGGATTGGAAATGGGTGATCCGTGCTGCAAATGGTCGGTGGGTCAAACCCCGCAGCTGACAACGGGTCTGTCGGATCCGAACTCGGCGGCATCGAAAACCCTAAATACAATCCCGTCGTGTATCATGGCGAATGCGAATGCGAATGCGAATGCGAATGCCAAATTGCAATGTGCGGTGTGCGTACAGGCCCTTCAACTCGATATGGCGAAGCCGTCAGATAACGCGGTAGAATTTACACTGGTATCGGTGAAATCGTGTAAGGACGCGACACAGGATGATGCACAGAAGGTTCTTTGTGTCGAGACACTTTTGAAGAATGCGGATCAACTGTTGATGGATCAAAAGAATGGTGTCGCCGCAATGCAGTCTTGTATGAACTTGGGATTGATGTGTATGGCTCCTCCACCAACTCAACCTCCTACTGCACCACCAAAGCCAACACCTACTGGTGCGCCAACGCAACAACCGACACCTACTGGTGCGCCAACGCCAACGGTTCCCCCAACAAAATTTCCAACGGCGCCCCCTCCGCCACGTGTCGATTCGATGCTCCCAGGCCCTGGTGTATGTTCCTGTGGTAAAGCACGCATTGATGTGAATTCATGCGATTCCGCCGAATGCTACGAGGCGTGTGATAAAAAGAATCTCGGCCATGGCGTTTGCGCGACAAAACACGCGCTTCAAACGGTTTCTACGATCCCTTCCAGTGAAATAACTGAAACAACAGAAGAAGTTCCCCTTGAGTCTGAAGATAAAACAGACGAACCAAAATAATAATTAATGACAAGCTCTAACGAAAACGATTCATCCCCGGTAATTCCTACATCGGCGCCCCCTGCAAATATTGAGTCAAGCCCATCTAGCAATGATGGTGTCCCTACTCAAGATCGTGAGGGCGGTGAACGTCGTCCGCGTCGCACTGGTACGGGCAAGCATCCCTTTAATAAGAAGCGGCCTTTCAATAAAGATAAGCCTCGTAGAGAAGGCGGTGATGCCAATACTCCTCGCGAAGGTGGAGGTCATTCGTCGCCAAAATTAGCTCCCAATCCAGCAGAGATTGAAGCATTATTTGCTTCAGTGGTGTCAGGTGAGTTTGACGCTGCTTTAGATGCGCCTGAAGCGCTTGCAGCGCAAAATCCCGATGGTGTTAATGAGAACGAGGTTTCTCATCAGACTGGTGCTGAGCGTCGTGCTCAACGTGTGCGTCACGACGAAGATGCGGATATGCCAAGCGATGATGAGATGAGCAGTTTGCAATTTGCAAACGTCAATGACTTGCCTCTTAGTTTGCGCGATGAAGTCTGGTCTGATTTAGATGGTTTAGATGATGATGCTGACGATGAAGATACCGTCAAGCTTCACAAGGTATTAGCTGACGTGGGCATGGGCTCACGCCGCGACATGGAAGATCTCATTATTCAAGGTCGTGTGTCGGTCAATGGTTTGCCTGCTCATATTGGGCAACGTATTGGGCCAACCGATCAAGTGCGCATTAATGGCAAGCAAGTCCATCGTAAGATTCAGACTAAGCCACCGCGTGTGATTTTGTATCACAAACCTTCTGGTGAAATCGTGAGTCAATCCGATCCCGAAGGTCGCCCAACAGTATTTGATCGACTTCCAAAGCCGCGCCAAGGCCGTTGGATTGCAGTAGGTCGTTTGGACTTCAATACAGAAGGCTTGTTGTTATTTACAACTTCAGGTGAGTTAGCAAATCGTTTAATGCATCCCCGTTATGGCGTTGAGCGTGAATACGCTGTGCGTATTTTGGGTGAATTGAGTCAAGAGAACACTTCACAACTGAAGAGCGGGATTACCCTTGACGATGGTCAAGCACGTTTCTTGCGTTTATCTATGGGCGGTGGCGATGGCGCTAATCGCTGGTATCAGGTTGCCTTGACTGAAGGTCGAAATCGCGAAGTACGTCGGATGTTTGAAGCTGTTGGTCACGTTGTTTCTCGCTTGATTCGGACGCGTTACGGTATGTTCTTATTGCCTCCGCGTCTGCGACGTGGCAAGTGGGAAGAGGTTTCTCCTGAGGGTGTTGCGAATTTAATGAAGTCTGCAGGCCTTAAGGTGCCTCAAGCCCAAGACAAAGGTCGTCCTGGTGCTGGTGCACATGGACGTGATCGTCATGCTGGTGTTGCTGGGGAAGATTTTCAGCCAGACCCAATGCAAACTTCCGTGTCTTACTGGGGTTCGCGTGATGCCTTGACTATGGCTGATGGCCATAATGGCCTAACCCATCAAGGTAGAGGCGGTAAACCTGCTGGTGGTGGTGCGGGTGAGGGGCGAGGTCCTTTCCGAGGGCGTGCTCAAGGCGGTAGACCAGGTCAAGGTGGTGGCCAAGGTGGCAGATCAGGCCAAGGTGGTGGCCAAGGCGGTCAGGGTCAAAACCGTAGCAAGGGCGCAAAAGTCCATCACGGACAATCCGCTTTTGTGACAGCAAATCCCCAAAGTCCAGGCAATGGACCTAAGCGGAGCGCACCAAAAGGGCGAAAACCATTCAATAAAGGCCCTAGAAAGCCTCGAAATCCAAGCGAAAGCTTCTGATTTCTATCGATTTTCCTCTAAATCAGATATAATTTTGGTCTTGCAGCGAATAGCTGTTGTTTTTGGTAGTTACCGACTGATGTTGCGATCAACGTAAGTCGGCCTGTTCTGAATTTTGAGAATATGGGCTTCAAAGCCCATTTTTTTTTGCCAAATTGGCTTTAAGGGGTGCCGTGAAAGATCAGCAGATTATTTCTGCAGAGCTGGAAAACTTGG
>CAISOI010000766.1 GCA_903886985.1 uncultured Chthonomonas sp. | reverse complement strand
CCATTGCTCAGATCCCGTACGCATTACGGGAGCAAATCGCCTTCTCGACGAATTGAATGACAAAAATGTTCCCATCGGAATCGTAACTCGCAATTGCCGCAAAATTTCAGAAGCACTAATCGCTTTTGGTGAGCTCAAATTTGACATACTTGTGACACGGGACGATGTTGTGAATACGAAACCGCATCCCGAACATCTGCTCTCCGCATTGCAGCCGATGTTAAAATCTACAGAGATATTTTTCCCGAAAGCTCTGATGGTGGGAG
Organism: uncultured Chthonomonas sp.; assembly: GCA_903886985.1. Lineage (GTDB taxonomy): Bacteria > Armatimonadota > Chthonomonadetes > Chthonomonadales > CAJBBX01 > CAISOI01. The sequence goes on along the minus strand of CAISOI010000766.1, from coordinate 12,615 downwards.
ATCATTATATGGACGTTCAGGCAGGGAATGCGGTGGGAATGAGAACCGTCGGAATATTGTTGGGTAAACCACGCAGCAGCTTTGATAAATCCGTGCCCAATCTGCTGGTTGACCGACTGGAAGAGCTCGTGCCGATGGCGATGGAAGATTAATGGTCTCCTCAGACGCATTTGATCTCTCGATTGTGATTGTCAATTGGAACACCCGCGAATATCTGTTGGGGGCGTTGGAATCGATCGTCAAGCAAATGGGCGAGATCAATGTAGAAGTGATAGTTGTGGATAACAATTCCAGCGATCACAGCGCTGAGGCCGTTCGAGAACGTTTCCCGGATGTGGAATTGATAGCCAATAAGACAAACACAGGCTATGCCGAAGGTAATAACCAGGGATTGGTTCGTAGCAGTGGCACGTACGTACTTCTGTTGAATCCCGATGTAATTCTTCCAGATCATTCTCTCAAAACGGCCTTTGAGTGGATGGAGGCTCGATCAGACGTTGGTGCGTTGGGAGTAAGACTGGTGAATCCGGATGGCTCGGTGCAACGCTCGGTTCGTGGTTTTCCGAACCCATTTGCAGTGCTCTGTGAGGCGACGGGATTGAGCCGAATGTTTCCCAAAAGCCACCTTTTTGGCGCATATCGAATGACCTATTTTACTTATCAGACCGAGGCAGAAGTGGATCAGCCTATGGGGACATTCCTGCTGATTTCGCGAAGGACACTGGAGCAGGTGGGCTTACTGGACGAGCAGTTTACGATCTTTTTCAATGAGGTAGACTGGTGCTATCGTGCGAAAAAGCTCGGTTGGAAGATAGTCTTTGCGCCACTTTTTGACGTGATCCACTATGGTGGAGGAAGCACTCGACAAGTAAAACCAAAGATGGCGTGGGAGTCCCGCCGAGGGCTGTTGGATTTCTACAAGAAGCACTATCCATCCCCACTCTTTGCGCCCATTTACTGGCTGGCAGTAATCGGATCTTGGCTGCAGGCAAAAGTTATCTCATCCCGACGTTCCAATGAAATAGAAAAGTAGGATTGCGTTGGACCTTTCGATCATTATTTTGAACTGGAACACGCGGGATGAAACGCGCGACTGCCTCAATTCCATCGTTGGGAAGAGTTACAAGCATACGATTCAGGTAATTCTTGCAGACAATGCATCCGAAGATGGCAGTCGAGAGATGGTTCAATCGGAATTCCCGACTGTTACACTGGTAGCCCATCCCACCAATCTGGGTTTCTGCGCTGGCAATAATCGCGCCATTCCCGCCACTAACGGTAGATACGTTCTCTTCCTGAATTCCGATACCGTTGTCGTGGATGATGCGTTGGATCGCATGATCTCCTTTATGGATGATAATCCCGACATCGCTATTCTCGGCCCGAAATTATTGAATCTTGATGGCTCGCTTCAATACTCTTGCCGTCGGTTTCCGGATCTCGGTGCTGGATTCTTCCGAAATACCCCTCTGGGCAGGCTGTTTCCCAAAAACCGGTTTACGCAGGATTACTTGATGTCCGATTGGGACCATGCTTCTACGCTCGATGTGGACTGGGTCTCAGGTGCGGCGTTGATGATCCGGCGAGATATGCTTGAGAAAACAGGCGGTTTTGATGAAGAGTTCTATATGTATTGTGAGGATGTGGATATCTGTTATCGTGCCCACCAGATGGGAAGTCGAGTTACCTATTTCCCGGAGGCGGTGATCTATCACATTATTGGCAGGAGCACCACCAAAGTGCCTGCCAGAATGACCTATGCGTTTCACCGCAGTATGTATCGATTTTATTTGAAGCATTACCGAAAAAACACTTCCTATTTCGTGCGTCCATTGATAATTCCGGGGTTGGTATTGCGCGCGAGCGGCCAGATATTGCGATACAAATGGAAAAACGTCACGGGACAGCACAGCAGAAAGCGCGGTCCTAAATAGATGAGCAGCAAAAAAACAATTGAAGAACAAGGACTATTTGGTTTCAATATTTCCCCGTTTCAGTTTCTCATCGGGTTGATCGTTCTGGTCATCAGTCTCGGTGGCGGAGTGATATACGATCGTCCTGCGATCTCGCCGGGATATTCTACGTTTCTTGCACTGGTAGGTGTGTTTGTCGCATCAGTACTTGCGGCAATCGGATTTGCTGCCGGAAGCTCGGCAGAAAATGCGAATTTGCGGCCCGGCAAAATCGGGATTAGCTTTGCACTCTTTGTTGCCTTTTGCGGATTTTCAATCATCAGCTCTCGAGATAGTTATGCAAGTTGGAGTACCTTTGCGTTTGTGCTGTCTGCCTCTCTTTTGGGAATTGTGGTATGCCGACAGAGTCGCAAATCCGTTGGTGCTGTTGCCGTAATCAGCATTGTGACCATTGCGGCATCTCTCATCGCATTGCTGGGATTGAATGAGTATCTCGCCGAGGTACAAAACCACAATCCTCTATGGCGGGTCTTTGGTAATTTCACAAATCCGGATTTTCTTGCAGGGTATCTAATCCTCACGATTCCTGCTGCCGCAGCTCTCTTCTTGGTAGTCACGCGACCCGTTGGGAAGGCGCTGGCGGGAATTGGTCTGCTATCACAAGCCTCGTGTCTTGTGTTGACCGGTTCGAGACTGGGTTTGGCAGCAATGGTTATTGAAGCACTCATGTTTGGTGCCATTGTGTTAACCAGCGGAGTGTTATCCCCCAAAGCCCGCAAGAGTGGCATGGCCATTGCGATCGTAATGGGAGTGGTGCTCATTGCGGCGGGTAAACCGATTTTTTCTCGATTGGTCTCTTCTGGCGCTGAAAATTACTCCGCTAAATTCCGATTGCTAACCTGGCGCGGAACAGCAAAAATGGCAACTGCGCATCCGTTTACGGGTTCTGGCCTCGGGGCATTCGAGGCGGCATATCCCAAATATGCTGTCGTGGGTTATACCCAGCACGGGCACGGATCATTTCTTCAGGTGGCATCGGAGATAGGGATACCGGGCGCAATATTTCTGGTGGTTGGGTTAATCGGAACCGTTACTTTGTCAGTCAGGCGAAAGCCAAAGCCGATATCAGAGGATCACGAGAAAGCAGAAATTGTAACTCATTCCGTCCGACCTATCATCATTGCGGCGGGAGCGGCGGCAATTGTAGGAGCACTCTTTCACAATCTTTTCGATTCGGACCTCTATGTGCCTGCAGCAACTTTTCTGCTCGCCGTGAATGTTGGACTATTACGCGGTCTTGCGCAATCGGGTGAGGCACAAACAACTGCTGAGAATAAACCCAAGAGCATAACTCGATTATTGGTATGGTTACCCGGTGCAGTGGTACTGGTGGTGTATGGTCCTATTGCCGTGGGAAGAGTCACGGCGACTGCCGCCGCCGCTGATTTTGAAAAGGCACGGTCACTGGCGCAATCTGGTTCAGCAAGCGAGTCCAAACAGGCAATTTCGAATGCTATCGACGAATACAAATCGGCAATCTCCATCGATGGGCGCAATATAGATTATCGGCTCAGCCTCGCGGAGTTGCAGGCCGCCACGGGCAACTATGCCGATACCGAGGCGACCTATCGAAAGTTGCTAGAGATACATGCAACGAGCAAGTCCACCTACCGTTTTGGCAAGTTCCTATCATTTTTGAAGCGCCCAGCGGAGGCTCTTCCCTATTTCCAACAGTCACGTGATTTGCAACCCACAAACTTACAGAATCTGCTGCAACTTGCGGCATGCGAACAGGAATTAGGACAGGAAGCAAAAGCGGTTGAAGTATACAATGACATGGCGAAACTCTACAATTCTCCAGTGGGGCAAATACGTGCCATGCCAGAGATTGAGGATTGGGAGTATGGAGTCTGTTATGCAAAACTCGGAGATCATTTTGCCGGGAAAGCCGATTCAGAAGCGGAGAGGGATTTTGAGAACTCTATCAAGGTCTTGAGTGCCTTTTGGGACGAGCGCAATCTATTGATGGCGTCGTTACGAATTAAGCTGGAAATCCGAAAACTGACATCGGATACTTTTGACCACGCCCTCGATCAGCTTATGCAGTTGCAGCAGAAGAGCGGTAAATTAGCGGATGCGGAGAAGACAAAATTACGTCTGGATAAATTCCGCACAGAGCGCACAGAATTTGACGCCAAACCCGCAGCAAACCCTCTGGGAGCTCCCCAGTAATATGCTCAACGATCAACATATAGCAGAACCCTCCGAGGATGAACGTGCTAGGTATTTCCGATCACAGTTCTATGTGCCGGACGGTCAAATCTATATGGATGGCAATTCGCTGGGGTTATTGTGTAGGCCCGCAGAGGATGCTTTAAATCGCGTTGTTGCAGATTGGCGCACATTGGGAGTACAAGGTTGGACCGAAGCCAATCCCCAATGGTTCGGGCTTGCGGAGCAGTTGGGAGCATTGCAGGCGGAGCTTATCGGGGCAAGTGCCAGTGAAGTTATTGTCACCAATTCAACCACGATAAACCTGATTCAGGCAGTAGGAACGCTTTTTGATCCATCATTGGACTGCAACAAAATTTTATGCGATGCCGGAGCATTTCCTTCCGACCTAATGGCAATCAAATCCGTTTTGAGATCAAAGGGGCTGTCGCCCGAAGAACATCTCAAGTTAGTCTCGCCGGACTCCAACGGATACCTCGACGAAGAGAAGATTATCAACGCAATTACCGATGATATTGCTCTCGTCCTCCTACCCTCAGTTGTGTACACAACTGGGCAGTTGCTCGACATGGGCAAACTTAGCGCAGCAGCTCGAGCCAAAGGTGCTGTCATCGGTCTTGATCTCTCACACTCGATTGGCGCATTACAGCATAGTTTAGATGCGTGGGGTGTCGATTTTGCCGTTTGGTGTGGCTACAAATATCTCAATGGCGGCCCGGGTGCAGCAGGTGGCATCTATATAAATCAGAAGCATTTCGAGGCGATTCCAGCCCTTACTGGTTGGTTTGGCGCCGATAAATCCCGACAGTTTGATTTTTCGGACGATATCCCTCTGGCATCGAACGCGGGCAGGTTCCAGGTCGGCACGCCCAATATTCTGAGTATGGCACCGTTAGTTGGCAGTTTGTCTCTAGTCTCTGAGGCAGGCATTCCCTGGATTCGATCTCGCTCGCTGGCACTGACGGATTACCTTATCGCACTCTTCGAATTGCAGCTTGAACCATTAGGATTTGAACTCGTAACGCCCAGAGAACCAGATTATCGCGGCGGTCATGTCTCATTAAAGCACCCCGAAGCAATGCGAATTTGTCAGGTCTTGCGAACAAAAGGTATTATCCCAGACTACCGACCGAATAATATTGTTCGACTCGCACCCGTTGCGCTCTATAATTCGTTTGAAGATTGCACCATCACCGTCAAGACTTTGGCACAAATCGTTCGAGACCGAGAGTTCGAAACCGTCCCTGTCTCGCGAGGAGTTGTTACCTGAAAGTAGATCGCAGATGATTTACGATATTTCCCGCAGGCTCGCAGTTGATACCGTAGTTTGGCCCGGCGATGCACCGGTCGAACTGACCAAGAATGCCTCAATCAGTGCGGGAGAGTCCGTAAATCTCGGCAGTATCTCCCTCAGCCTCCATTCCGGTGCGCATATTGACGCTCCTTTTCACTATTCTTCCGATGGGGCAACAATAGACAAGCTGACGTTGGAACCATTTGTCGGTCCGGCACACGTTCTTCATATCCCTAACAAAGAGACAATAACCGTTGCGGATGTTCTCTATCTCAATTTTGCGGTTGCCAAACGGTTAATAATTCGCACGGATCGGTGGAAGGAAGGCGAGAGTTTTCCAGCAAAAATACCACTGGTTTCTCATGAATTAATAAAGTATCTTGGCGAAGCGGGCGTACTGCTGCTGGGCGTGGATGTCCCCTCTGTGGACCAAATTACGAGCAAAGACTTGCCCAATCATAATGCTCTGGGAGCGTGGGGAATTCAGATTTTGGAGTCGTTAAATCTGGTTGGCGTACCAGAAGGTATTTACGAATTAATCGCCCTGCCTTTAAAGATTATAGGTGCGGATGGGTCCCCTGTTCGTGCCATCCTGCGAGCCCTTTAACGTTTCCCAACCCACGCCCGTCCTTGCAGCGAAGCGCCTTCGTATGCCAGTGGAATTGCCCACAATATTAGGTTCGAGGTGGTATGCGCGCCTGATATATTCTTCCCCGTTTTCGCACTTTGTACAAAAGGAAGTGCCCATCCGTTCCCCTGCGAAACCACTGCTTCATAGGTTCTCTGCGCGAGTAATAGTGCACTCTGCCGGGTCTCCTGATCGCCGTTCTGTTTAGTTGCGTAGAGCCCCGCAAGCAAGAGGCTGTAAACATCCGATGACACAACTTCGCTGGATTGAGCCGCGCCGGAGGGGTCAGGGAGTCCATCCGCACCTACTCCGGCGATCACTCCCAAACCGCTCGAAGATCGATTTTTCGCAAGAACTGTTTTTAATGCAGACTGAATATGTTCATCTGGTAAAAACGCTTCGTTGCCGGATAGCGATGTTTGAACGTATCCCAAGAGTTGATTCGCATAAATTGTGTCGCTCTGTTTGAAGCTGTCGGGATCTGTAAAGAGGCGATAGTAACTGCCTGTGTAAAGATCGGTCTCAAATTTAGCCTTGCTCTTAGCGAGTCGTTCATTGCACCAGCCTTCAAACTCCGTATCACGCTGGGATTTCGCCATTGCGCTGCCAGCAGAAAGAGCTGCAAGCCCCAGACCTGCAACGGGTGCGGATGTTCCGTGCCACGGCCAATTGTCCAGAAAATGGTTCGAGGGAGTTCCATTTGGTTCATCCGGATGTTCATTGATCAGTCCGTCTCCATCCGTATCCAGCGTCATCATAAATTGAATGGCGCGCTTTGCCGATGGATAGATGGAGGAGGCGAACGCCTTATCCCCTGTAGCTGAAATTGTCTGCCAGCAGAGCAGCGAAAATATGGCGGAGCCTATCGTCTTCTGATATTTATTGGGGTCCAGAGTTGTGGTGCAATATCCGGTGAGAAAAGATGGGATTTGACCGTCCGAGGTCTGCAATTTTGAGAATTCCATCAGTGACTGTTTTTGAAGGTCTGGAAACATCAAGAGTATTGGCGCGGAATAAAAGAGCTGAGTCGTGAGCGATTGGCACACATTACTGCCCGCCAGCGATTCCCAGAAGAGCAAACGACCATCTTCCAGCAGAACGCTTTTGCGCACCATCAGGTACAGCGAATTAATAAGAGCGTCTTTCATCCAATCCGGTATCTCTCGCGCATAAATAGCCTGCTGCCAAAGAACTATGGCGCGCTCCAACGCGGCGCGATTTGCCAGGAGAAACTGGCATACGGACGACGCATCGATCTGAGTTAGGGAATAGCGATTGGTTGCCTGCGCACCATTTGATTTTTGCCACGATGGAAAATACCACGTGAAAGAGAAATCGGCGTGCTTCTCCTCGCCGGGGCTAATTTCGCCCGTGAGCATAATTGCGCCACGCTCACCCTCTTTCGAACCTGCAACCAATCCCGCGTGAGCAGACCAACCCTTTGGGGATGCAGCAAGGGCGTAGCCGCCTCGGGCCGAGGTCGAACCGAGACCAAATCCCACAGTGTCTTGAGACTTTATTGAGGAAAGTGTCCATTTGGCTGGGGGTTGCTGCAAAGTGTCACGCTCCAGATCGTTCCTACAGTCGAACGCAATCGAGAGATGCTGGCTCACTTTTCCTGAATTCTGAATGCGCAATCCGATAATTGCACCCGGGTATGCCGACAGATTCAGGCTGCCCGGAATAAACGCGGAGAAGGCTCGGATATCGACCTTAAGACCGGAGTCTCCTATAGCTCGGTAAGAGAGGTCTGCGATGGGAAAGTGCCCCACATATTCAGTTACCGCTGTATGGTCTTCAGGAAGTGAGGAAAGCAGAGTATAGGACCGAGCATCTTTGCCAGTGCCAATCGTCAGATTGAGGCGCATAGGTGGGGGCGGTTTGGTTGCCAGCCAGTTGTTGCGCATTGCCGATTCATGGAACTTGCCATCCGGTCGCAGATCGATAAAACCCGCACCAATCCCGCCGAGTGAGACTCCAGACGAGGCGAATTCCGACGACAATCGATAAACAGGTACGGCTGAGGTGAAACCCTGAAGTTGCACTTTCTCGATCTGGAGGAGGGACAGAGGCTCTTGGGACTGTGCAATCGCAGCTTGTGAGTACATGATCCCAATGTGAATGATGCCTGAGGCGATAAGCAATCGGTAAAGGGCGCGCATAGCGACATAATAACATGATGGACGGAATCCGGCAAGTGACCAACGGTTGACCTACGACGGATGGAATTCAACATGCGAGGCTGTGACAGACACCATCGTTAGTCCACCGCATACTAAGACAAAATTATGCAGTGGTAGTAATCTAATAGTTCAAATCGAAATATCGGCACAAGTGTGATATGAATCGTGCAAGGCGGAGACAATATATGAAAACCGACAGCGGAGTTAGTTTCAAACTCGTAATATCGTTCGCCTCTTTATGCCTATTCCTTCCTTTCTCTACATTGGCACAGTCCCCCAGTGCTTCTCCGCACAGCAAATCAGGTCTTCTCCAGCCGTTTACCTACCGAGATGTAAAGCTTGCAGGCGGACCGATGGGAGTTCAAGCGAAAGAAGCGCGCGACTTCTACCTCAATCTCTCCGAAGACAACCTGTTGCATGGTTTCCGCAAACGCGCTGGTCTCCCCACACCCGGCAATCCGATGGGTGGATGGTACGACCCGGAAGGTTTTGCTGGAGCGCATCCTTTTGGGCAGTATGTCTCGGCGCTGGCACGTATGTTCGCCAATACAGGGGATTCCCGGTACAAGGAAAAAGTGGCGCGACTGGTGCATGGATTCCACGAAACCCTCGCGGCAGATGGGTATTTTTACTCATCCGAGAAGGTTCACAAAGAATGGCCCAACTATCTGTATGATAAGAACTGCATTGGAATGCGGGATGCCTTTAACCTGACTGGAAATAAAGAAGCTCTGGTCGTGCTGAAGAAGATGACGGATTGGGCGGTCACGAATTTGCCCCGCAGGCGGGACGAATGGTATACCCTGCCGGAAAACCTATATAGTTGTCATGCGCTCACAGGCGATTCCCGCTATCTCCAGATGGCAAAAGAATACGACTACAGCAAGGAGTTCTACGACCCATTCGCCAACGGTGGGAACGCTTTCACGCCAAAGCTGCACGCCTACAGCCACGTAAACACGCTCATGTCGGCGGCGAAAACCTACGAAGTTACTGGCGATGAGAAGTACTTCAAAGCACTGGAAAACGCCTGGACATTTCTCACCACCACCCAGATGTATGCCTCCGGCGGATGGGGACCCGGTGAACGGTTCGTCACTCCAGGGCAAGGAAAGTTCGCTGAATCCATTGAGAAATCCGACAGCCATTTTGAGACTCCCTGCGGAGCATACGCGAACGTAAACCTCGACCGATATATGCTTCGATTCACGGGCAGCCCAAAATATGGGGACAACATGGAGCGGGTGCTGCTGAACGGGATGCTCGCCACCCTGCCGATGCAGCCCGATGGCAAAACGTTTTACTACTCCGATTATCGATCTGGGACACAGAAGAAGTATTTCCGAGATCTCTGGCCCTGCTGCTCCGGCACCTTCGCGCAGATCACGGCAGACTATCCGCTCGATATCTATTTCCACAATGAGAACGGTATATACGTTAATCTATTTGCCAATTCGACCGTTCAATGGGAGCACAGAAAGCAGGCTGTCACATTGGAGCAGGTTACCGACTTTCCAGAAACGGACACCACAACACTTACCATCCGGATGCGCAAACCAGACCGATTTACGCTGAATGTTCGGGTTCCCGCCTGGACATCCGGCGCTGTCACCGTGAAAATAAATAGTAAGATTGTCAAAGTGGAGAACTCGCCGGGGTCGTTTCTAAAGATCGAACGAAGCTGGAGCGACGGCGACAAAGTTCAGGTCACCCTGCCGATGGCGCCGCACTACGAAGCAATCGCGCCGGAATCGCCGAATGTGCGGGCCCTGCTCTATGGTCCGATGCTGTTGGTCGCACTGACGGACAAACCCGTGTCACTGACGGAAAACGATGCTCGTATTAACGTGGTGAAGGGTTCGAATAAACTTCCTGCTTTCCACACGCACGACGACAAGTTGACATTTCTACCCATCCACAAAGTAAAGGATGAGAGGTATACGACTTATTTTACTATTGGTGCGGGGAGTGGTGGATGAAAGTGGAGTAACTTGGAATGGTTGCTTTAGGATTGTGATATAATTTCCACATATAGTATCAACTGTAGGGATTGAAAAATGACTAATATAACCATACAACCAGAGGTTGAGCAGAGTTACCATTTTCGGGCAGTTTCTGGAAGTCTTCATTCCGTCGGTAAGACTGCCGGTGAGGCTCTGGATTCACTTCTCTCGCAGGAAGGCGTAAATATTGAATCGTCATCTATTCTCATCCAACGATTTGCCCCAGATGCATTCTTCACTCAAGAGCAGCATGACCGAATGAAAGACTTACTCAGTCACAATGGAGTTTTGAGCGAAGCAGAAAATAGAGAACTAAATGAACTTATAGATTTGGAATTGGATGCGACAGCTTTGCGATCCAAGGCAATAATGAGTGAAGCTGTTAGGTGAATCCGTATTATGGATTTGTATCCGGTCGGGCGAACCATCGGTGCGAATATTGTAGGGCACCAGAGAGCGTCTTTAATTTTCACTTTGAAGTAGAACACATCACTCCTACATCGCGTGGTGGCACAGATGCCCACTTAAACCTAGCGCTTGCTTGTCATTCCTGTAATCGTTTCAAGTCCAATGCAACCACAGCAATCGATCCAGAATATTCAGAAGTCACTAACTTGTTCAATCCGCGAACCGACCGATGGGAAGATCATTTTCGATTTGATTCTTCGAATTGCGAAATACAGGGCAAGACTTCTATTGGTCGCGTCACAGTTGAGCAATTACAGATGAACCGATCGCGACACGTGAACGCCAGAGAAATTTGGGTTCAACTCGGCGCATTTCCATAGGCTCAATGGATAACCCATTGATGCCGAAAAAGTGCTGTTTTCCCAAATTTCGGTGAATGGCACGTAACCATGATTTCATCATTGAAGCGTAGAAGACTCATAGTCGTTCTGATCATCGCGTTGTTCATTACCAAATGTTTTTCCTGTTCCGGGCACTGCTCTATGGTCCGATGCTTCTGGTCGCACTGACGGACAAACCTGTGACACTGACTGAGGAGACCGCCCAGATTGACGTGGTAAAGAGCCCGAATAGACTTCCCACATTCCGAATGCATGACAGCAAATTGACGTTTCTGCCATTTCATAAAGTGAAGGACGAGAGGTATAAGACTTATTTTACTTTTGGTGCGGGGAAGTAAGCCGAGGATGGACGGAATCCGACACAAACATATATGCAAATGAAAATGTGCCAATCCATGGAAAATCCTTTGCCTCGGAGCAATTAATTGTCTCAATACCAGTTCCAACCTATGGGATTTCCAACATCCGGCGAATGCAACATTGCCCCCGAATTGCCCCCAAACGGCGAACCGGAGGTTTACCGCTTTGACCCCGCTGGTCTACCGCTCTCCGAGATTGGTATTCTGGTGAAGTTCGTTCCCGATGCCGGAGCCCATTGGTTTGGGGCATTCGGAAAAGGCGCGGGAGCAGCAAAGGGACAACATGGAGGGCTATGCGGAATATTCGGATGCCCAGATCCAAATTCCGTGCTGGTGATTTGCAGTGGTGCTGCCTTTCACGTTACTCTCAATAATCCAAACCAAACTACCGAGTTGCCAATTTCACCAGTCACTGAGATTGCTCGCGCTCCGGGGCGAGACTTGTTGCTCCTCACGGATTTTACGCACGCCTATGGCTTCGGCGCGGGTGGCATTGTGTGGCAATCGGAACGACTGTCTCACGATGGCCTTCGAATGTTGGAAGTTGGTAACGATACTGCATTGCTCGAAATCTGGGTGCCGTGGTTGAACGGTACTTCCACATGTGAGATTGACCTTAGGAGCGGCCATAAGTTACCTGCACGGGATTGAGTGTTGATTGACAACTTCCTTCTGGACAAGTGTTCATGCTATCCCCGAAAACTGACAAGAGTTCTCCCCGCGGATTGTAATCGATTAGGCAGCAAGGGCCGTTAGAGTTACCCGGAAACCCCAATTTTTGTTTCTTGCCTATTGACATCCTCGGGACCTACTGGTATTATAAGAAGGTAAATTTATTCATACATGATTTAAATCGCTAATCTCCAATTATGGCGTAGACCGACTTTTGCCACGGTACCTAACCTTGAATAGGAGACCATGATGAAAGTCTTTACAGTGTGCAGCGTTGTATCACCATGCACAATTTGCCTATCCCTTGAAACCCTCCCTTTGCGCGTATATCCGGAAACCTATCGGCCAGACTGGTTTAGCCTGACTGCTTCCAATATACCGATTGATGCTGATATCAATGAGTTATTCAACAGATCCTGTGAGGGTAATTAAATGAATCAGGACGTTGATCAAAGGATTGCCGAATTTAAGAGCGCTCTAACAACAGAGTCAGTGGACTATATCATTAGAAGAAGGATTACT
>CAISOI010000765.1 GCA_903886985.1 uncultured Chthonomonas sp. | reverse complement strand
GGGCAACGGAAGAATATTAATGTGTTTTGTTTCTCCGTCCCAATTGATTTTGCAAGGGAGAGATAGTCTGTATCTGTCGTCACAGCCCCAGAAAGATTCTATCTCTCGTTTCTGAACATGAGGCGCAAACCATTGAAATGCTTCATTTCCTAAAGTAATCACATCGTGACCGGTCCAATATTCACACAATAATTCCGTAAGATAGGGCCGAAACCGTTCTCTGATTTCGGGAGAATAGACTTTGTTGCCAAATGGCTTGTAGGGCACTGTGTTGGTGAAGAGTACATGTTGCATACTGGCCCCATATATGGGTGGTAGATCGTTGGTTAGCCCCAGCACGGACGCAATACCTTGTCGCACTTTCTTCCCACCACTTCCAATCATTGGTTCGCCGAAACGAACTTCCTGAGCACCAAGATCGCGACCCAATACACACACCGGTGCTAACAAACTTCCTGCCGTAAAAATCGGAACATACGGATCTTTGCCAAATTCCCCATAGACACCCGTATCTATGGAAAAACCTCCCAACTTCGCCTCAGCCTTGATCCGCTGGAGCAAATCATTCATGAATCTTGCTCCAGCTTCTTTCTATTCAGGGTCTCGAGATATTCGTCGTACTTCTGATAAAATCGGCAGTTGTCATCTTCGTTTTCAACGGCGACCCACATGGTTCCCTCATCATCGGTTCCCCATCGCAGATGGTAGGTTCCTGCCAGGGGCCACACATCCAGGGTCTCCTTAATAGGGGAATCGATTGCCCATGACGGTCGGTCGATAATGATCTGTTCAACCTTCTCCTCGTCTTCTGAAACAGGCTCAACTGGATGGGTTTCAGGGAGTGGAGGTTGACTGATATGCTCAACTATGTGATCGTCAGAAACAACGTCTTCAGGACTAGTATTATCGGTACTATTTGGTAAATTCATGTCTCAATTTTAGCAGAATACAGCTACCCTATCGGACGCATCGGAACCCGTTAGGCAGCAAGTAATGCAATCCGGGCGAAGTTGTAAAATGTGTTTCATGTCCCTGAAGAGGAACAGCCATCCCCATCTCTCTGTGGAAATGGCGAGGTAAGCCGACCCACATGTGTAGACCATAGGGCCGGCGCAACGCAGAAGGGGTACCGGGTAATCTTTGGGGCGCGATTGCTGTTGTCGAGCTTTCCATAGTTGCCTCAAATTGAAATGATCCTAACGGCAACATCAAAGCCTGTACGTCCTCAAGCGCAGACGCCGCGAGTAGGTCGATATTCTCCGGGCTTGTAACTGTCCGCCTGAATAAGCGTGATAGTGGAACATATGGGAATGAAGGAGAGGACCAGACTATCTCAGAATGTATGTTTCCGTTGATCAGCCTATTATTTATAACGGCACCTTTCGTTCCACTCCATCTTGCTTGCATGAAAACCGGGTTACCTCGCACGGGATTCCCAGGATAGGGTAGCACCATTTCCGCCCCGTTCATAAAAATGTCTGCAATACCGGAAGTGCTGACGTCATAGTCGTGATATCCAAAAGGAACAATCAGCAGAGGCTCTTTCCACTTAGAAGCAAAGCTATCCGTAATCTGTTCCACCGTCTGTTTTGACCACCGGGCTGCAGCTTCGGAAGCTGGACCTCTGGCAACCCACGGTATTTTGCTATAATCAGTTCCATCCTGGGCAGTCTGTGTCAAACGATTTTGTATTGCAAAGTCTTCATGCATCTGAATGCACTTTTGCCAAACTGCTACGCGGTCTGTCCCAAGCTCTTGTATCCATGCTGGCACAGATTTATCCCCATCCTCCCCAAATGCTGCTTTCGACCATTCAAAAGGTGTCGGCAACCGCTTTCCTTGCCATTTTGCATAAGCTTCAGCTCCTGGCAAGGGAACATTTAGGACAGGATAGTTTTCCAACTCCGCAGGGAAAGGTTCCCCAGATTTATCCCAGGACTGTGGAAACATTCGGTTCGTGGTAGTGAGCTTCTTGCGATCGGAAGCCGGAATCGTTAACCAGAAATCGTAATATTGCCTGTTTGTCACCTTAAATTTGTCCATCTCGAATGGCGCAATACACACTTCCATGTTATTGCCGAGATCAGGCTGAATAGAGAGTACAGATTGTGAAACTTTGAACTTTCCCCCACCTAACTTGAGCATTCTGTCAACCTGTTTGCCTATTGCTTGGGCGGGAGAAATTGCACCATCTGGAATTGCGGATGGTGCTATGCAATTCGTTAAAGTACCTAGCTTTGTTAGTGTTACAAACGACTTTGCTCTAGAATCTGCGACTTCTACAATGAAGCCAATTAGGTAACCAGATTTTGTGTAAACCGGCCCCTTGGTTGAAAGAACAGGCTCCTTGAATGCCAGCACATTCTTGTCAACTGAAGCTACAACAGCGCAATTCAAAGGTTCCGAAACACTAAATCTACGGGCAGACGCATTCCAATCCAATCCTACGGTTTGAATTTCTGCATCATCAAGTAAGCTATCGGGAAGTAGCGACTTAGCCGCTGGAGCGTGAAATGCTTTCGCTTTGATAACGGTCAATAACGGTTCACGTGTCGGCACAAACGGTTGGGAAGCTGAGAACTTCTGTTCGTTGTCAGTGCCTGGATGGAGAATAACCGAGATCGATTGGGTCTCAGCCCGTTCGGTCTGTCCTGCAACTACAACATTTCGATCAAAGAGGTCAAAAGGTGCAAGTATATAACCGTCGCATCGAATGATAACACCCAGTCCTCGGCGTATTCGCGAGGCCGCACCATCACCTGCCCTGTTTGTTACTTCTATGCCAACGGTCGCCTCAACGACGGAGCCAATGTGAGCGTTGTCGTCCGCCCAAATCCCATTCGGTTTGTAACAAACCAAACCCAAGATTGCACTGGCATATCGCCATCCACCAAATGTTCGCATACTATCGAAACCTCTATAGCCTACAATACTAAAGTCGAAAATCAAGATAATGAAACACTGTCTCCGAACTAAATCTGCTGGTATATATACTGATACTAAAAGGATTTGGTTACGTCCAACCAATGTGATCAAGATTCACCGTCATCCAGGAGCATCTTCTTTTGCAAGTTACAACTTATAACCTCGGTCCAATGGACAACAACTGTTATCTCCTAGTAGATGAGACCACCAAGAGTGCCGCAATCGTTGACCCGACCTTTGAAAGCAGGTCGATTTGGGAGGACATCTTGGCAAATGGTCTCAACTTGATTTGGATCCTAAATACACACGCTCACATCGATCACGTTGTTGAAAATGCCTATTTTGTAGAGAAGTCTGGAGCGAGGCTGGCGCTTCATCCCGATGATTTCCCGTTGATGAACAATATGCAGAGACAAGCAGATTGGATGGGAATCCAAGCTCCCATTCCAAGTACTCCAAATTACCGTATGCAAGATGGAGAATTGCTCGACATAGGAAATGCGCAAATTCAAGTATTAACGACTCCGGGACACTCTCCCGGTAGTGTCAGTTTTCTCGGGGACGGCTGGGTAATCTCCGGCGACGCGCTATTTCGATGCTCCATCGGTCGCAGCGACTTACCTGGAGGAAGCCACGAGACTCTCTTGGGCTCCATTCACAAAAAGCTTCTGACATTAACGGACGAGACCATTGTCCATCCGGGACATGGTAGCGCTACAACTATCGGCTACGAACGCCAAAAAAATCCCTATCTTTAACAAAGTGCCTCAAATCAAATCAAGAACATGAGAAACACCATGAGTACTTCGATACCAGTCCTAACAATGCCTTCGAAACTAGTAAAACACAACCGCGCCTTTAAAGAGTGGGCAGTGGTGTGCGATGCACTCCGGAAGGGCGAAATGATTGCGCTCTTACGTAAGGGCGGAATTCGTGAGGAGAGTGGAAAGTTCGAAGTAACTGATAAAGAGTTTTTCTTATTGCCTACCTATGAGCATCAGAATGCAAATCTATTGCGCCCACAGTATGCCGAACGATTATCCGACCATCGGCATCCTGCTGGTGGTTACAACATAGTTGCTGTCAACACATTTGCGATTGTGGACACCGTATTTCCGTTGAAGCGAGATTCCGACCTCTTGCATTTACGATCTGAGCACGTTTGGAACGAGGAATATGAGTCACTGAGGCTAAATTACAATCCATATGACCCTCTCTACATAATGATTCTTCGCGTCTTCAGATTACCAGGAGATGTTAGGTTACCAATGGCTCCAGAATACGTAGGTTGTAAGTCTTGGATAACACTAGCAG
>CAISOI010000764.1 GCA_903886985.1 uncultured Chthonomonas sp. | reverse complement strand
GAATTTTTAATTAATGGAGAACAAACAGTTGTTCCATTTGTTTCGTTGCCTCAAAAAACTACCGATAAGGCTTATATATATAAAGTCGCTAGAAGTAGGTTGGATGTCGTATCCCAAGAATATTATAATTCACCATATTTTGGTTGGTTAATATTACAAGCTAATCCACAATTCGGAGGACTGGAGAATTATATATATGATGGTGCTATATTGACTATTCCTTTTCCATTACTACCATCATTACAGGATTATAAGGCGGATTAGTCTATATGCCTGATGACCGCGTTGGTTATATCGAAAAGTAAATCCCTCATTGGAGCCGGACCACTCGATATCATTTAGTTCAAAAGGATTCGGGTAGAGGTCATCCCTCAGCGCGATCTCCTTTTTGTCGATGACATTAAAGAGATGCGGGCGTGGGTGTGCGACTTTGTCACCCGGTTTTAGGTAGTCCAAAGATGTCAATTTTGGCTGCAATTGATCTTTGGGGGACGATTCTACAAGATAGACCTTATGCTCCAGAGCGGGGACTACCTTCATGACCACCAACCTGCTTGAATCGGGTGACCAATGGAAATTAGCCTCAAAACGATCCTCAGCGGTGCCGTCCGTTGTTAAGGGGAATTCTGTACTTGTTGCCATTTCCTTCAGAACTACGTTGTTGTTCTTAATTGCTGCCGTCCACTTGCCGTCGGGCGAAACGGAGTTGTTGAATTCACGTGGAGGCATATCGCCACCATTTGCCGATCGCCTTCGCCCAGTGGGCTGCACTACAACCGGTGGAAGTTTGGTATCGCTGACATGAACTGCATAGGAAGTGAGATCGACAGTATAGGTCTGCCCAGCATTTAGGATTAACATCTCCGATGTGCCGGGTGTGCAAGAGATTCTATCGAGATTGATTGTGGTTGGAGAAATGCTCGTTCCTCGCGCAATCGAGAGCGCTGCCGCTAATTTCACGTGGTCGAATGCGGGAGCTTTGGAAGGTTTTGCTGGATCCACCAGAACATATTCGAATTGGCCAACTCCAAGGTCCCTTCGATACCAAAATCTACCATCCGGCAGCCAATTGGGCAGGACGGAAGAATGGGTAACTTTGCCTCGCACCAACTGTTGGAGCCCGGCCGACCGCGCATAATCTTCTGGTTTGCCCTGAGCCATTGACGATCCGGACCAGAGCAGCAGTGTAATCAAAAAGAGAGGTTTGGACAGATTCAATCGCATGGCAGGTTCCTTGGGATTTGAGTTTTGTTCCACATAGATGAATTCTATTATGTATCAGACTGTCTACCGCGCTAAAGTGACGCAAACGTATCTTGTAATAACTGAGAGACTTCCGCAATTTCTAAAGGCAAGAATGGAGGAATGAGTGCAAAGGCTCTGATTCTCGGAAACTGCCGAATACAGATTTAGTTGTGTTTTCGACAATTGTACATCTATGGACCGGATAACGGCAGGTGCAAGGCGAATGAATTCGCGGCTGTTAGAGGCACGAAGTCCGCCTGCGCGGACTCACTGCTTAGGACATTTGTGAGTTACGATTCACCACGTGTTTTAATCACAGAATACGAGTAATGCAATTTGGCAGCAACTCATCGTAAGCGAGGGAGGACAGGTCTGCCCGTTCGTTGCTGCCGTTCTTTCCTTGGATTTTTATGACTTTTAGAGATTCACGAACTTTGGTGCACCTATAAGCAAAAACCGTAATATCGGAGGCGGAATCTTAGCCTTTTGAACACAGGATCGTTGGTGCCAAACACGTCATGTGGTCGAAACCATGGAGACGTGTTGGAGCGCCAAATTGCAATGCGACAGTCATGCAATGCCCTGAGCAGTTCTCTCTTTGTTCGCT
>CAISOI010000763.1 GCA_903886985.1 uncultured Chthonomonas sp. | reverse complement strand
GTCTTAATTGAGTTTTTTCATCAGTTGACGCAACACTCAGGTTGCCTGCATAGCTGGAAGCTGCGGCTCCTTGAGGATCACTTAGGAATTGAAATACCTTGCCCGGCCGTTTTAATTTGCGCATTTGAAGAATTGAGTAAAAAGCATCTCGTTCTTCTTTCGCTTTGCCCATTGAGATCAGATAGATGGACGCACCAAACTCCGCAAGCTGTTTTTCGTATGGAAGGGTCATGATCAATTGGCCTTGCGAATAAATGTCCGAAATGCCACTGTAGAATATCAATACAACTGGTTTCTTACCCATGATATTTCCGAGTGCGAAATCTTTTTCCTGTTCGTCTTTCAGGGTAATGGGGGTCGCCTTTTGTCCAATCCATACCTTGCCGGGAAGCTCGATGGTTGGCAGGGGCTGTTCGGAGCCCATTTGCTTTTTTACGAAAGTAAGTGCTACGGCAATTGTCGCGATCAGAACAATAACCACTGGCAGACCATTTGTGTTCGGCTTAGGCCTCATCCTATGCTCTCCTACCGAATTTCCACGCCAGAATTCCTTCGATGAAGAAAAGCAAGATAGCAAGGAAGATCAACGGTCGCCAAATCTCTGTTCCACGCCGCGCCTGCATAACGCGTTGGATTAATTCATCTACACCATTTGCATATTGGAATTTGCCGGCACCCATCGCTGCTCGAAGGCTTGGTTCATCCATGGTAGTTAATTCGGATTCTGAGGATGGTCGATTTACGGCGAATGCAGCGGCATTTTCTTTACCCGCAATACCCACTTTATAGACCCCGGATCTTTCGACACCGGTACTGGTATATAACGCCCCATCAGAAGTGAGAACGGATTTGTTTAAGCTTGTTTTGCCTTCAGGATCTGTAACTCGGACGGCTTTGGAGGCATCGGCTACGTCGAACCTCACTGCCATTTTTTCGCCGAGGTCAAGATTATGTCGGGATGTGGGACCGGCCGCCAGATACGAGACTAACTGGTGGACAAGTGGCACAAATGCTGGCTTAAATGGTAGGGAGCTTGAGCTCGCGCCGACAGGTGATGCTACTAAAATGGTTTTGCCGAGACCTAGTGATCGCTCGACCATTGCGGGTTGACCACCGCTGAAGCGGCAGATAACGCGTGCGGCAGGGTCATTTGGATCGACTTGGAGATCGAAGATGCGATTGAATCTGCCGGCACCGAGATTGATGTCGTTAGTCTCTTTAAACGGCAAGAGCGCAGGGTGATTTATTGTTGAAGGATTGATGCTGATGGCTGAATCTTCGGTGAACTGCTTTAGTGCTCCAAATTTGGCGGAGAGAAGTCGGTCGGCGCCCGAGATCGCGTTAAGTTTTGCCGGGGAAGCAAATGGAGATGGGTAGATGAGCAGTCCGCCACCAGCACTGGTGAATTCGACGAGTGCTCGCCGGTCGGTATCGGAAAGAGTTGAGAGCCCGGTGATGACTATGGCATCGAAGTTTTTCAGATTGAGATTGTGAAGGTCCGAATTTCCTTGAATGGTGGGTTGGACGATTGCATTCCCGCCTTCACTGGCACCGGTGGGTGCAAGTGCAGTTACAAAATAGAAAGCTTCGTCTTTGGCAGGATCTGTGGATGGCAGCGGATCTACGATGAGCACCCGAAGTTTTTCGCGCACCTGGACAGCAAATACTGCTCGATTGTCTTTTTCCAACATGTCGGGCTGAGTGAGTTCGAGATAACCCGAATGAGCGCCCGGTTTATCAAACAGATAAACGAAGGAAACAGGTTTCGAAGTTTTTGCCGCCACATCAATTCTTGCTGAGCCGGCTTGACGTCCATCAACGACAAGATTTATCAACAACGCCTTGAGCGGTGACGAAGAATCGTTGTGCACGACGGAAGATATTCGCACCGGTGCCTGTGGAGTGATGAGATCTCGGCTGAATCGCGGCGCCTCGATGCTGGTATTCTCTCGGCCGGTTTTGGAAACATTGACCCATGTCGTTCGCCCGATCGCGGTTAGCTTTTCCCACGATGTGCGAAGTTTCTCTTGAGAGACTGTATCGAATCCAATTTTCTGGGTATCGGTGATCCAGTAGACCTCTTTGACCGATGACTTAACATCTTGCAAGAGTGCACTGGTGGCGTCGATAACGGTGGCATAATTGGTGCCGAAATCACTCAAGGCAATTCCACGAACTCGCTCCCTCGCCTTGTTGAGGTCGAATGTAGGTTGAGAAATTAGCACCTGGGAATGAGCGGATGCTAGCACCACCTGAACGGAATCACCCTGTTTTAGAATGCGAGTTAGAATGGTATCTGCGGCGCGCTTTGCTTTGTCGAGATCAGATTCTGCACCTTCCTGATAGCCCATACTAAAGGAGTTGTCGATGACGATTACCGCATGAACGCGCGCATCTGCAGCGATCATGGGAAGACCGGCAGTTTGAAGTATGGGGCGACAGAGAGCGGCCACTACAAGCAGAATCATGAGAATACGCACAGCGAGCAGCAGCAGCTGCTCGATACGGAGGCGTCGGCGATTTTTCTTGCGCGCCTGCAGCAGAAATTCCCAAGCAGCCCATGGGATTACCTTTACCTTACGGTTCCTGATGAGATGTATCAGGATCGGTAGTCCGGCTAAAGCGAATGCGCCTAAATATGCGGGATTAAGCAGGAATGTCGGCGACATAATTACCGGTCAAAGCTGTATTTTTGCGAACTTGCTGGCGTGCGCTTATCGTTAGATTCAAGTTATCGGGTCATGCTTCTTACGGACAAGTACTGCGCGAGTGCCTGTCCCGGCGATTTATCTGTTGGAAACTGGACATAGTCCATCCCCATCTCCCTGCAACCGCCTTTGAGTGCACTAATAAATGCTTCAAATAGGCGCAGATATTCTTTACGGAGGGCATTTGGCTCCGCAGGGAGTTCACCTTCCAACTCCATTCCTTCGAACAGGCAGGTCTCTTTGAATGGAAAAGTGAGTTCGTCCCTATCGATAGTGTGAAAGAGTGCCACTTCGTGTTTGCGGTGGCGAAAGTGTTGGATTCCTTTCATGATTTCGTTGGGATCATCGAACAGGTCGCTCATCACGATGATGAGGCTCCTGCGCTTGATTCGCTCTGCGATATCATGAAATGTTGAAGCAATATTCGTTTTTGGGGCTGTTTGAATAGTCTCTAACTGGCGAATCATTTCTCGCAGGTGGGTGGGAGTGCCGGAAGCCGGTAGAAACGTTTTCACACCTTCGTTAAATACTGCCAATCCTACGGAATCTCTCTGCTGCAGCAGGAGAGTTGATATAGCCGCCGCCAAAATGGAAGCATATTCCAGCTTGGAGAGCGCTCCTGATTTGTATTTCATGGAGTCGCTGCCATCGAGCAGAATATATGCCTTTAGGTTTGTCTCTTCTTCATATTGCTTAACATAGAGCCTGTCGGAACGTGCAAACACCTTCCAGTCGATATGACGAATTTCGTCGCCTTTGCTGTAATTGCGATGTTGCGCGAATTCTACGCTGTAGCCCTTGTGTGGGCTCTTGTGCATTCCACTAATCACACCTTCGACAACGTCGCGCGCTCGCAACTCCAACCGGGAGATGCGCGCAAGTGTTTCTGGGTCTGATAGTCGGTTTTTGATTACTTCCAATTTATTTGTTTCGAGCCTTGCTCATAATTAATTTCATAGCCAAAGGATGATCTAATTAGTATCAGTTTTTTTCGAGCGGTTTCGGTGTTGTGTCTAGCAGCTTCGCCACGATTTTGTCTGGATTCATTCCCTCCGCCTCGGCGTTGAAATTGGTGATGATTCGATGCCGCAACACCGGAGTGGCGATCTTAACCACGTCCTCTACGGTTACATGCAAACGTCCATAGAGTGCTGCGCGCGCCTTTGCACCAAGAATGAGATATTGCGATGCGCGTGGCCCGGCGCCCCAACCGACATATTCTCGGACAAAATCTGGTGCCTCGGGTTCATTGGGTCGAGTAGCTCGGGATAACGACAGAGCGTATTTGAAAATGTGCTCACCCACGGGAATTCGCCGGACCGTATCCTGAAGTTTGAGGATGTCCTCAGCAGAAAGTGTGTGAGAAATGGTTGTTTTGACGGCAGAGGTAGTCGCGCGCATAATTGCGAGTTCTTCGTCTGCTTTCGGATAACCCACGGAGATCATGAACATAAAGCGGTCGAGCTGGGCTTCCGGCAGTGGGTAGGTGCCTTCTTGTTCGATAGGGTTCTGTGTTGCAAGCACGAAGAATGGTTTTGGCAGATCATAGGTGCGTCCACCGGAGGTGACATGGTGTTCTTGCATCGCTTCCAGCAGTGCCGCCTGGGTTTTCGGGGGAGTACGGTTGATTTCGTCAGCAAGAAGCATGTTCGCAAAGATTGGACCTTCCATGAAGACAAATGCGCGTTCACGCGAAATTTTGTCTTCTTGAAGCATTTCCGTACCGGTAATATCCGCAGGCATAAGGTCAGGCGTACATTGAATTCTTTTGAAACTAAGGCTGAGCGTCTGAGC
>CAISOI010000762.1 GCA_903886985.1 uncultured Chthonomonas sp. | reverse complement strand
CCGTAAAGTTGTATTCAGAATTAGTGACGAAGCCTGATTTTAGCGTGCTCAATCCTCAGACTTTATATTCTCAATCGCCCATTCAAAATCGTCGCGTGTTAACATTTTGTTGCCCACTACGCCTTCATCTGCGATTCGAACCAATGCCTGAAGGCCAGCCTCGTTGATTATGGCCTTTAGGTCCGCCCCACTGGCACCTTCTGTCTTAGTTACTATTTCAGTCAGATCAACTTCCGGAGCTACCTTGACTGACTTTAGAAACAGTTTCAATAGTGCTAACCTTCCCTCTTCGTTTGGAAGTGGAATTTCAATTTCACGCGAAAGCCGACCGCCTCGACGCACGGCTGGGTCAAGCATATCGGCACGGTTCGTAGCACCCACTATAAAGACGCGGTTATTAGGGGTCATTCCATCCATCTCTTGGAGAAACTGGTTAACTACCTTATCTGAGTGTATCGCAACGCCGCCCTGTCTGGCTGGAAGAAGAGCATCAATTTCGTCGATAAACAGAATCGATGGAGCATTATTGCGGGCTTTCTCAAAGGCATCGCGAACCTTTTGCTCTGAAACTCCTACAAACATTTGGTTGATATCTGCGGGTGTTATGGAATAGAAGTGGCATTTCGATTCACTTGCGAGTACTCGCGCAATAGTAGTCTTTCCAGTTCCTGGTGATCCCTTCAGCAAAATTCCAGTAGGTGCTTGAATGCCAAGATCTCGAGCTGCATCTGGATTTTCGAGCATCATCTGCATTTGGCGCAGTTCACGCTTCGTCCGTGTTGGAAGGATAAGATCATCCCAGGTTAATTTAACCCATGAGGAAGATCCACGGCTGTCTGAGAGAGGCCGAGAATCGTCGGACATCGATTGTACCAACGTGGCATAAACGCGATTACCGGGCTGAAGGGTTGCTGCTGCTTGCGCGGTCTTTGCGGCTTCATCCTTATAGCCCAGCCCTTTTAGAACATGCGCCAGATAATAGTGAGCTGCAGCGTGATCATCCTGTCTTGCTATTGTCTCTCTCAACCAATGTGCTGATTCTTGCAGTAACTTCTTGTGATGAACAAACTTTCTTCCACGATCGCGTGCCAATCCCTCAAAACCGAAAACTTGCGCGCCATAACCAAGTGCGAGGTCTGCCATGCCTGGTTTCTCAGCCTCAGAGCGCATCCAATATGCCCAACCGAGCCGGAATCGCGCTTCTACACTTCCGGCGTCATGGCTCACAGCCTTCTTAAAAAGTTCTGCAGCACCCGCCCAATCCTCTTTTGCTGCACGCAACATACCGCGATCGATCGATTCATTGGAAATCATACTGTTACACATACCCCAATTTTAACTTAACATCGACTTTACGTTCAACACACCTATGGCGTTGCATTAATTGCGAGTGTAAACTGGCGACGTTAACTTACAAGGTTTTCGTGCGACGTTTACTTTTGACTTTAACTTGCCCTTAACCTGTAGTAAACTAACATTGTAAGTTTCAGCCACTCTATGGAGATATATCCATGCGAACCAGTTGCGTCCCACTTTTCTCAGCGGTCATTTCTATAGCCTTAATGGGCAATGCATTAGGGCAAGCGGCAATAAAAGCGCGTAGTTTTCATCCAAACGAGCTCGGTTCCATTCCTGTATTGATGTATCACGCTATCGGTGCACACTCAAGTAGAGGAGCACGGTATGACAAACATGGATTAAACATCTCACCTGAAACGCTGCGGAAACAGTTGGATATGATGTATGCCGCTAATTGGTACCCCGTGAACATGCGGGACATATTAACACCCACAATCAATGTTCCTCTCGGTAAAACACCAGTTGTGCTCACGTTCGATGATGCCCGTGGAACGCAATTCAGCTATCTTCCTAATGGTACGATGGATCCTGATTGCGCGGTTGCGATACTCGAAGAATTCCACGCAAAGCATCCTGACTGGCCTTTGAAAGCCAGCTTTTATGTTTTGCCACGTTCAAAATATAACCCTACCCCGTTCTATCAACCTGGTCTCGAAACGAAGAAGCTGAACTATCTGGTCCAAAAAGGTTACGAAGTTGCAAACCACTCTACTTCACACCGCATGATGCGCACCCTCAACGCAGAGCAATTGCGTTGGGAAATGGCGGAGTGCGTCCGCTATGTCAAATCAAGAGCTGCCGGTGCAACAATGGACACAATGGCCCTTCCGGGAGGATCGACCCCACGAACCACAGAATTGATGAACACACTCCTAAACGGCACAGAGGGTGGTACTTCCTATCACAACCTCTGTATTCTGAGAGCATGGGGAGACACGACATTGCCTCCCGCCCACAAGCGATTTGACATCAAAGAAATCAAGCGTATTGGTTCAGAGCCAGGATACATAGAGGGCTGGATTAAACACTTAAGCTCAGGTGAAGAGAAGCCATTCATTAGTGATGGTGATCCAAACATGATCACTATCCCCAAGAGCCGGGAGAAATACCTCGACACCGCGAGAACAGTAGGAATGAAAATAGTGGTATGGGAAGACAAAACTCCGAAACCAGCAAAACCGCTCGAAGAAGAACCCAAGAAACACAAAAAGAAGAAGACGAAGGACAGCTAGATCTCAAATTTTGGGATTCGGTTCTACTTGTTCTTGTCTTCCGTCGCGTTGGGTGCTCCTGGAATTCTAAAATGCATTCCTCCGCTGGCTTCTTCTTTGGTGAATGTTTTGCCAACTGCGTATTTCCAAAGTACGAATCCCAAAATCCCTACGGTGATTACGAGTACGATGGCCACTGTCGCAGGTTTTAGCTGTCTGTTCAAAGTTGCTCTCTCCCAAACCTCATCTTGAAGTTGACCATATTCTACCATTCCTATTGAGGCAACAGCCCCGTGAATTCGTACAACTTCAATCGCAAATCCTCCCAGATTCGTTCCCTTTGTGACTTGTCCAATTCTTAACGTTGCAAATTACATATCAATACAGAAATGAAACTCTGATTTGTAAAACATGTCTTACAAAATATCTACAGGCATCCCACCATTTCGCAATGATTCAGCACTGGCACAACCCACTGCAACCGACATTCTTCCTGCCATTGGAGTAGCAATAGGCTCCTTTCCATCTAGTACCATTTCCACAAAATCGTTACAAATAACGGGGTCGGCTCCATCATGCGTGCCTGATGCCGGTTTGATCATGTATTCTCTGTCTGCAAGCTCGCGCATAGTGCCACTTTTGCGCGTTTTGACAACGATTTTCATCTCGGGTTCGAAATTCTCCATGCGCCCTTCAGTCCCAATAAATGTGTAATTTCGATGATAATCCGGAGTGAAGTGGCATTGCATGTAACTCGCCTGAATACCACCATTCAACTGCATGATCACCATCTGGTTGTCCTCGACATCTACTTCCTCTCGAAAGGAACATTGTCGACGGGGAGAATTTGGCTGCGCTTCTGTGCATATGTTTGCCAGATCACATTCATCGCACGTAAGTTCGTTTGGACGCATCCCACCAAAATAGTCAAGAGAGCCAAACGAGGCAACTCGATTTGTATATTCACCCGTAATCCAGTGGATCATATCAATATCATGTGATCCCTTTTGTAATAACAGCGAAGTGGTGTTCTTCCGATTGGCGTGCCAGTCGTGGAAATAGAAATCCCCTCCTCTTCCCACAAAGTGCCTAACCCAAACTGCCTTAATTTCACCAATGACGCCGGAGTCAACTATTTCTTTCATTGTGCGAAACATGTTCATGTAGCGCATATTGAATCCGATCATCATCCGCACTTGCGATCGTTGCCATTCATTCAGGATGCGATCGCAGCCTGCGGTTGTAATAGCCATCGGCTTTTCAAGAAACAGATGCTTACCTGCCGCCAAAACTGCCAAAGCTTGCTCTTCATGAAAGTTGTCGGGTGAACAGATTGCAATTGCGTCCACGTCGCTCCTATCGATAATGTCGCGATAGTCGACAGTTGTGAATGCAGCTGGGTTCTCAAATTGGAATTGGGATCGTGCCACGTCACTTGGGTCTGCTCCCGCGACAACAATTGACCTGCCCTCTTCTGACTTGTGCCAGTACTTCCAAAGTTGACCTCGTCCACCAACACCAATCATGCCGATTCTAAGTTTATCCAAATTTTACTCCCTTATATTAGTTTATATACTTTCGAAATATACGGCTCAGACAAATTGTCACAACTGATGTCCATTTTGACAAAATCTGCGAATTGTACGCAGAAATCTTTGGAAAAGTTGCCAATCCCAAAAAGTTTTGGTATTCTACGTGTCAACCTATTGACTTGTAACCAAGGCATTGTTACAATGGTTCGTCTGTGTATTAGTATTATGTGTCAGGGTCTGCAAAGAAGCGCCCCTTGAAGACCGCAAAAATTTCAAATGGCATCTGAAGTTGTTCTGGCCCAAATGCTGACAGTGACGGATTTTCGTTTTATCCATTGGAGGAGATTTCGAATGAAGAACATCAAGCGTGGTTTCACGCTGATCGAGTTGCTTGTCGTAATCGCAATTATTGCAATACTTGCGGCCATTCTATTCCCGGTTTTTGCTCAAGCACGCGAAGCCGCACGCAAAACCACATGCTTATCCAATCTTAAACAGATTGGTCTCGGTCTTATCATGTACACACAGGATTATGACGAAACATACCCCTGGCTTATGATGGACGGACGAAACAATAACAACTCAACGGGATTTAGTAAGAATATGTCCGTTGGACCGCCAAACTTGAACAATCTCCGGGGAATCTTCATGGAATACACCATGCAGCCTTACTTGAAGAGCTATCAGGTATTCAACTGCCCAACCCTAATACCAAGTAAGCCCGTCTTCTCTGCCACCGACGGTGGAGTTTTGAACGAATATGGCTCATATGCCTATGGCTACGGTGGAATTGGCGCAGGATGTCTTGCAAGTCCGACCGGTGGCACAGCAACGCCATTGGAACTTT
Source organism: uncultured Chthonomonas sp. (assembly GCA_903886985.1). Classification (GTDB taxonomy): domain Bacteria; phylum Armatimonadota; class Chthonomonadetes; order Chthonomonadales; family CAJBBX01; genus CAISOI01. Next base: position 372 of record CAISOI010000762.1, on the reverse strand, counting down.
TCGTTCGATATGCCCCACTAATCGATCCTGTTGGACTGTCGCACGTTATTCAAAGCAACTGTAATCCGCAAGTTTACTATCCGGCGGGACAGACACTAGCGGCGTTCCAACAACCGTCGCGAACTGGGCTTGCGCTGTGCGACTCTTATGGAGCCCATCGAGGGGTGCAGGACAATGACATCGTTCCGGCCGCATTTGGTGGCTCTGGCAAGAACCTACAGGGAGCGTCGTTCGGCGTCTTTATGGACGGCCATGCGAAGTTCTTTATCGGTGGCTTTGTAAAACTCGTTAACACAGTTCTTCCAAATCCGAACGGAAACTAATCTCGAGGAAAAGCATCATGAAGTCTCAAATTAACCCTGCAGTAGCCGG
>CAISOI010000761.1 GCA_903886985.1 uncultured Chthonomonas sp. | reverse complement strand
GTCAGGAAAATAGTGTAGCAAGGATCAGGGTGCAGAGAGCAGATGGTAAAACAAACGAGGTAGAAATGAAGCGTGTGTCCTATTGGCCTGGAAGACGACCACGGACAACGCCGATTTATGGTGTTTTGCCTTCCGGCTCAGGCTACATGGATCTGACTCGACTGACCATTGCACAGGTGGATATGGCATTTGACAAAGTAAAAGACACTCCAAGCCTGATTTTTGATATGCGGGGCTATCCCAATGGAACTGCCTGGCCGATTGTTACTCACCTAACACCAAAGCGTGCACTTGGTGCATTGGGTCGGCGTCCGGAACTCCATAGCCCAGATCTGGAAGATACGGCGTATCATGAGTTCAAGCAATTCGCCGAAACCGGGGCAAAGAGCATATATAAAGGTAAAGTGGTCATCCTGATTAATGACGAAGCCATAAGCCAGGCCGAGCATACATGCCTACTCATCGAAGTCTGTACGCCAACGACGTTCATTGGATCTCCCACCATGGGCGCGAACGGAGATGTGACGAGAACGGTATTGCCCGGCGGTATTCAAGTTAACTTCTCCGGATATGAAATCCGTCATGCAGATGGAAGGCAACTGCAGCGGATCGGCATCCAACCGGACATCAAAGTGGAACCCACAATTGCGGGCATTCGCGCCGGAAGAGATGAAGTTCTGGAAAGTGCTGTCAATTTTCTAAAATCGTTCCCAAAACAAAAGTAAATCGAATTCTCAGATCCTTTCACCGCCGTCCCATTGAAGAGGCAGACCTGCGTGTCTGCCCACCAGCAAAATTTCCCTCCATGAAGGGGTGCCCGCAGGGAGGTAAGGTCAGTTCCAACGACACATTCCTTACATAATTGTAGAGTGTAGGCCTTGTGCCTACCCGCCGTTGACGTTGTAGGGGCGAATCGACATTCGCCCGCCGTGCCACTGCACCGATCAATCTCCGTCAACACCGCACAACCACCCAACACGTCATATTGAGCGAAGCCCGATAACATACCAATCAGAAACAACTATCTGGCGAAGTCGAAATATCCGCTTTTCGATATCGCTTGTCCCACCCAAAAAACTCGCATCTGTTCCCGCCATTGTAGGGTGTAGGCCTTGTGCCTGTCCGCCGTTGACATCCTAGGACCGTGTCGACATTCGCCCTCAGGTCGTACTAACTAAAAAAACCTGCCCCGGAGCAACCTCCTGGGCAGGCAATTTACTACAGCATCACTTTGAAATATTAACGACCCGTGGACGCTCAACCCACTTTATTAACTACGGTCCCGTCCCACCGGTAGATATAACTCGGTGTGCAATTCTAACCATCATATCGTCAGCAATGATCAGGTTTCCCGAAGTATCAATGGCGAGCCCAGTCAGGATGTTAAACGATGCCCCAATACCATCCCTGTACGCTACCGAAGTATTTCCCGCGACAGTGAGGACAGTTCCCCCAAGGGATATCCGCCGAATTCGCTTGTTTCCACCATCTGTTACATACAGAATACCGGTACTGTCCACCACCACGCCGGTCGGACCATTAAACAAGGGTGTGCCAGGAGAGTCAGCATAACCACTTGTTGTGTTAGCGAACGAGACATTTGTATCTGGAGTGATTGTTCGAATTGCATTATTTGCTGAGTCCGCGACATATATCCAACCCTGTTTGTCGATAGCAACGCCTTGCGGATAATTAAATCGAGCAAGTGGACCAAGTCCACCAGCATAACTTGGTGCGGGGCTGGCGGAAGCCGTGGAGCCAGCAACAAGAGCCGTCTGCCAGTGCGTAGAAACCGTCGGATCACCGCCCTTGAACTGCAATCTGCGAATTCTTTGACCGTCATATTCGGAAACTATGATGTTGTTCAATGTTGAGTCGATACAAATACCAAACGGTCCGGAAAATAGTGCTGTGTTACCGGGGCCCTCAGAATACCCGTTTGCTCCACCTGCTATCGTGGAGACAGTCCATCCAGTTGGGTCTGTAGGCGTACCAGTGAGTTGAATAGCTCGAATCTTGTTGTTACCATAATCCGCAACAAAGATTAATTTACCGTCCGGTGTGACAGCAATTCCCCGTATATTATTGAACTTCGCGGATGTACCATTTCCGTCAACGTAACCAGGGCCGGTTCCAATTATTCCAGCTATAGTGGTCACATACCCATTGGGTGCTATTCTACGAATTGCGCTGTTATTGGTATCCGAGACGTATACGACTCCCGCTTGGTCTACTGCTACCGCCTTAACTGTGTTAAACCTTGCAGAGGAGCCGGTACCATCAATAAATCCTGATCCAAAGGATCCGCCGGGAGAACCTGCGAGAGTTCGAACAGAGACAGTAGACGAAGATGTACCCGACGCTGCAGTCATTGGGGCTTCAGTAGTAAGATTTGCTTCAATTGTTACGGTGAAATAGAAGGCTGTGACACCACTTGGCACGATAAATGACCACATCCTGGGGTCAGATGTCGCCTTAGCTCCAATTTTGTTTGCATAACTATAGAAAGGGTTGTTGAGAGTAGTCCCGCCGCTAATTCCAATTTGTGAACTGGAGTTGGAGTTAGGGATAAAACCATCCGGATTGCTTGCCTTCACGTAATAATCAATAGCCCCGCCGGGAACACCGTATTGTATGAGATTTGCGGGAAGTACCACTTTGCGAATTTCGTTATTTACGGTGTCAGGTACATACAGGTTCGAAGCATTATCTGAACAAAGCATGGCGGGTCCACCAAAAAGTGCAGAGTTCCCATTACCATCCACGTTTCCGCCGCTTTGATTTTGACTGCCAGCAATCGTTCCCACGATCCAGTTGGCACTGTTTGCTGGGTTTGTACCGTTCGTTTGATAGACAACTCGAATAAGTCTATTAGCGGAAGTCGAATCATCACTCACAAAGAGCGCACCCTTCGAAAATACAATTCCCTTGGGCGTCCAAAACTGTGCTTGATTGCCAGGTCCATCCAAATAGCCAGCAGAAAATGTTCCAGCTATCGTAGATACATCTCCATTCGGCGTTATCATCCGGATTTGATTCAATTCCGAATCAGTTGCGTAGACATTGCCTGTGGGGTCACAAGTTATCCCCGCCAGAGTCGCAAAGGATGCTGCAGCGCCATTACCATTCGCAGCGCCGTACGCTCCAGATCCTGCCAACGAAGAAACAGTATAACTGCTGGCAGAGAACGGGTCCGATCCAGTCTTGGTAATTTTTCGAACTATTCGCGATCCATCAGCAACATAAATGTTCCCATTGCTGTCAATGGCCACACCCTGAGGATAGCTAAAGGAAGCTGCATTGCCGGCTCCATTGGAACTACCCGCAGTACCCGTTCCAGCAATTAAGGACACACGCCCATTTGCACTAATCCGTCGAATACGGTGCCCACTATATTCAGAGACAACAAGAGAACCATCTGTCGGATTATATGCAATTCCAGTCGGAGCCAAAAATCCAGCCGTTAAACCAATTCCATTTGTATAATCCGATCCACCCCCGGCTATTGTGGATACATAGCCGCCGGATATTTTCCGAATTCTCGAGTCACCCGGAGTGGTGACATAAATGGATCCAGAGGGATCTGATGCCGAACCTAATGGCTGATTCAAGGTTGCAGAAGTACCATATCCGTCCACCGAACCAGCTGTCGATGACCCTGCAATAGTTGAAACAGTACTTAAAGCACTAAAATCTGTTTTGAGTGTCGACAATGGGAAAATGGGACCCAAGATTGCCTTATAACCAGTAACCGTTCCGTCTGGAGTGACACCAATGTCTTCATTCCGGTTATTCGTAATACTTACGCTGAAGGATTTTCGGCCCAAGTCTCCGCCATCATCAATAAGTGTAGTTGCAGAAAGTTGTACTGCGGTCCCATTCAAAATTGCACGGGACTTCACACTCTTGGTGCTCAACGACGGTGTGATTTTCACAGTACCAGTTCGTGTATCCACATATACGCGTGCAGTGACCGCGTCTAAAGAACGGTCCGTTGTATCTCCCGCAGGTCCACCGCCGCCGCCGGAAAGTAACTTTCCTCCAGAACCGCATCCATAAAGTAGAACTGAGGCTGCTAACAAACATATTGATTGGGGCTTCATTACATTCTCCTCGATACACCTATATAGTCACTCTTACTCCAGTTTATTTAGATTTCCATTTGCGAAATCCTTCTTACCAATTGCCCGTGGGTCATCATTTAACAACATCCTATTCTAACGTTTGAGGTTCCACGTCTCATCCCACGAAACCCGCAAGATATCCCCGCCGTTAACGTCGTAGGGCGGATCGACATCCGCCAGCAGGACGGGG
>CAISOI010000760.1 GCA_903886985.1 uncultured Chthonomonas sp. | reverse complement strand
TGCTTCTTTGGTCATCATTGGTATAACCGTAACTGAACGAGGACAGAGTTGTTCCTCCGCCAGTTTTATTGGTGACGCTTGTTAATCGACCGGCATCATCGTAAACCTTTGCTACGGTAGTCCCGTTTTCATTGGTTACGCCAGTTTCGCGACCGGCATAGTCATAGGAATATGTTGCCGTATTGCTGCTCTCCGATACGGTGTAGAGTTGGTTTCTGGTTGTGTAGGCATAGGTAATGGTTCGTGATGCAACGTCTGTGACTGTAGAAAGCAGACCTTTTTGACCAGTTCCATCATATGCGTAAGTGATCTCCGTAGAGCCGCCCTTACTTTCTGTGAGCAGTCGGTTATTATTGTCATAGGTACGTGCCCAGGTTCCCCAGGAATCTGTCCAGCCAGTGAGGTTGCTGTTGGCGTCATAACTGAATGTTGGATTTGTTCCTGAGGGGTAGGTTGTGGTCGTTACTCTGTTCCAGTTGTCGAGCGTGTATGAGGTTAATCTGCCTCTGCCGTCTGTTCTTCCTGTTTTGACACCCATGGTGTTGACGGTCCGGCTCGTCACGTTTCCGAGATTGGTTGTTTCGCTAGTCAAGATTAATGCCGGAGGGGCGGGATAAGTGAGACACCTGAGTTGGGGTTGCCAGATTTGGGTTATTGACGGAGTGATGCGGAATACATCCGGTCAAACTGAGTGAAAAGAGGCAAATTGTTGCAACCGTGTATCTTGACACGTGCACACCTTTTCGAATCTTGTCGAGTAAGTCGAAACGGACACTAACTGGAGCCCAGCGTCATTACTCGCGAAGGTAACAGCAACAGAATCTATGGTACTTGTTGTTCTTGGGCATGTCAAGGATTTTTAGAAAATATTACAAAAACTTGGATAATGTGGCAGTATTGGTTCTTAGGGACTTTCGGTAGTTGCATCCATTCGCCCCAATTCCACGGTCAGTCATCAGGCATGACTCTTGGACCCATTTTGAAGTTGTATTTACTGGCAACATATTGCATTTCGTTTCTGTGATATGCGTTAAACTCGGTTGAACCTCTATGTTCCAAAACTGCTGTGTAGATGAGGATTCCTGCGGCAACAAATGAGAGCAACAACGCACCAGAAGTAACGACAATCTGACAGTTTCTCAGAATGCGGGTCCAGATATTGCTCCGTCGAAATAGTGTAGGGATAACCGTAGCAAAGATTAATACCAAAGGGACGGCAATCGCGCATGCAAATCCTTTAAGATAGGCATGTGGAAGTTCGTAATAGTTTGGGATAGATTGGTTGAGTAGCGTCTGAAAGTCGGCATTAAATTCGGTGTATCTATGTGCATTTGCCAAGATTCCAGAAGCCTGAGATTTATGAAGTGTTCCCACCAATCCCATTAGGATCAACCCGCAGAGCGTGTACAACATGATGTCATCTGCACGGTACCCGCTTTTTATTCTTGCGTTTCGTCGTGACACAAGGAACGAGAATAGCAGTGAGAAAACAGTGCTCCACAACAGATTTGCTGCCGCCACAATCTCGACCAACCACAATAACGAGAGCTTTTTCTCGACCGGGAAAATGCTTAACTCCTCGACATAGTATTTGTGGACTATATTCTCCGTCTCATCTGCATATTTGATTTCCAGAAGATACCGATCCGCTTCTTTTGGCGCACCAATTTCGTTTAGATAGTCTTTATACATTGTCCTGAAGCCCGCTCGACCTTCCGCTACTGATTTATATTTTGGATGTTTCCTGTCCGGCAAGGCTGTTCCGATGGTCCAAATCCCCATGCTCGCATCTAACGATGACCTAGAGTTCGTCCGAATCAGTGAACTCAAGGACAATATGTCTTTCCTCAGCGCGAGCCCACCCAGAATATCGTGCCTTCTCTCTTTCAGAACCGCTTGAGCACAAGTGAAGCGAGCAACTTCACGAAAGGGATTGCCCAATGAGGGATATATTTCAGAGATTGAACTGTGTCGGAGGATAGACCGATCAGAGGAAGTCAGTAAATGTAATTTCCATATTCCTTCCTTGTCGTCCTCAATGTAATCATGATATGCATTGCACCTTGCTGCAATATGAACTTGCCCCAGTGCTTCTTCGTCTCTCTCAAGTGCAAATAGAGCTCTGGCATATACAATCGGAAAGAATGCATTATCGGGTTCGATCCTCACACCTCTCTGCGCTAATGAAATGATTGCTTCGCAGGCATCCTTCATCTTTGATTTCTGGCTCGCAGTCAATTCGGTTGGCTTAATAGCGTTCATGCCTCGATAATGATCAGGATTCATGATTTTGTCGGATGGTGAGAACGGGAATTTGACTCTGAGATACATTCTTATCAAACAGGAAATGAGTTCTGGGCGATTAGGAAATTTTCTGAGGAGGGGAAGGAGCATTTCCACTTTACTTTTGTCAAACAAATCTGTCTCGTCGGCATGGGATCCCAAGCTCAACTGGATCGCAGTTTGTAACTGGAGATCATCCGCGTGGTCAGCAGCAATATCTAGATAGGCTCTTTCGGGATTTATGAGTTCAAAACGTCTATTTTGCGGGTCTGAGTGACTGGGAATATATTCTCCGGAAGTGATAGCCTTGAATTGGGTCCGCACAATCCAACTTGTGGAAGGCACAAGCAATAACAAAATCCAGATAAAAATGGACATTCCAACGATTGTGGGAATGATCTTGCGTTTTAACGGTATGTTTCGTTTTTTGAAACTCAATCTAATTTTTCTGTTTTGGGTGTGCAGGCATGTTTATAATCTATTGCCAGATAGACGAATTACTTTGGCGGAGAGTTTCGCCGTTTAACAAAGCCTATGCTCCCACTAACCACCGGTTGTCGGCGCAACAGCATTACCCCTACCGGCCAGCTTCAAGCAAGCAATCAGTTACAAAATTCGGTATCATTCCATTTGGTCCTTCAAAGACCATAGTGACAGTCCCAAACAGTTAACCAACGGCTCACCAACGCGCACTTTCGGTGGTGTCGAACTGATTTATCAATCAAGGAATGGTTAGTGGCACAGGATTCTCAAAAAGGTGGAGGCAACAGCCTCCCGACGGACCGCCCCTCGGCAATCCGGGAATTAATTGAGCACATCAATACGCCAATTGGGTTGGCGATTGTTGCGTTACTAATCGTTGAATTCCTGATTGCGATGGTAGTTATTTTTTCCCGCATGTCGCCCGGCTACCAATTCCTGTGCGTGATCATGCTCGCTTCTCCCGTGCTTTTGCTTACTGCCATCGGGGTGAGATATCTTCTTCTTCCCCGTACTTCTCGCCCGGAATCGTCTGCCAAAGGCGTTAAGGAAGCCGTCCGAACAGAGGAGATTCCTTACGGGGCACGACCCATCAGCCGTATATCAGGGTCCGTTCCTTCCAGTGGTAATGAAGATGTAAACGATCTTGTCCAACGCCTGGAAGAGATAGCCGATCGAACTCGGAGCCTTCCATTCAGTGTATCGCTTGGTTTCGACGAGGAAGAATTTACGTACACAACCCTGAAGTTGAAGGCTGCTCTGGCGAGTGCTCCTTCGGAACAGCAGTCCCAGATTGAGCCGCCAGTGCCGGACCCAGCAGCACCGCTATTACCTGAGGTACTGAAACCGCAGGCATCATTGACGTCTGCGCCTTCGAATCCGATTCCTGACATCTCTCCAAATCTCACTCCTGTTGCGGAACCAGTACCTGTGGAGGTCCCGCAGGTTGAGCCAATTTCGGACGCGCCGACTCAGCCAGCAACGATGGGTAATGTTGAAGTTGTCACTGAGACCGTCCCGGTAGATACAAACAGTGCAGCGGAAGAGACAAAAACGCGGCCCGTTCGAAGAACACGCAAAAGTGCCGCTATTGCTGACAATGTCGCTCCGGAATCCGAGCCGGCGATAATTGCGCAAGAACAACCGGTTCAAACACTAATCGAACCAACTCCGAATAGAGAAGATATTCAGGTGATTCTTTCCCCTGTGACTCTCTCCAGGACTGAGAGGTTGGCTGCGGCGCGTAACTGTTTGCGAGCGAACAATATCTCCGGTTCCATCGAAATTTTGGTTCAGATGGAAGAGGAC
>CAISOI010000759.1 GCA_903886985.1 uncultured Chthonomonas sp. | reverse complement strand
CATCTACAAGTCCAACGTCAATAGAAGCCACACGATCCCCAACTGTGCCAACTGTTAACCCGGCTCCAAGCGACAGCGTCCGGGATTCAACATCCAAAACGAACAAACGGTGATTAAGTCAATTACGACACCCCTTGCTAATGGGTTCATACCAAATTGCTACTATAATATGATGAAATGACGAAGAAATACCAATGAACGGACTTATCCTGTTTTCTCACGGTTCACTCCTATGCGGCTCGGACCAAACGCTCTTAGACCACGTAAATCAAATTCGCAGCCACGGATCATTCGATCATGTTGCACCGGGATTTATGAACTATTCGAGCCCTACATTTGACGATGCGGTCTCTGAGACAGTAGCTCTTGGCATCAAGCGGATCGTGGTTGTCCCCTATTTCCTCGTGCCGGGTAAATTTGTCCGAGTTGACCTGCCGAAATACATCGCCTCTTCACGTGCGCAATATCCCGATGTTGAATTCATCGTTGCTGATTCCATCGGCGCAGACTCTCGATTAGCAAATATTCTCGAAGAATTAGGTGCGAGTGGTGACACATCTGAGAACTGGGGGTGTCATGCGGATCATGCCTCAAAGTACTGTTCAGATCGATCCGACTGCCCCCTCAGGTCCACCGCGCTCTGCCCTGTCAGCGGCATCGTCGCAGATCAGGGTTTGGCTGTCTCTCCTTCAAAACCAAATAGCAAAGATCCAAAACCCGCCCTTCTCATCATGGTACATGGCAGCCCAAGAGAGACCGCCAATATTCCCATGTTTGAAGTGGTAGAACAGCTAAGAGGTGGCAGTAAGACCACAATTGTCGAACCCGGATTCATGGAATGCAATCAACCGGACATTCCAACGGCCATTGCCAATTGCGTACAGCAGGGAGCGACGGAAATCACCGCCGTCCCCTATTTCTTACATACAGGAAATCACGTTGCGAACGATCTGCCGGAGTTGTTACGCGAAGCACAGACACAATATCCGGAGGTCCTTTTCAAACTCTCGAACTATCTCGGCACGTCACCGCATATAACAGATATTCTTCTCGACAGGGCGGCCGAAGCTATTTCGCGCTTTGAAGCTGCCGAATGAAATAGACTGGATTCAACCTTTCACCTGTGGCAAATTTTAGACCGTCTTCCCACTGCCTAATCTGTCCGGGATAAAAGATCTTCTCTTTTAACCAATTTCCGACCGAGGAACTTGTGAAAAGCTCTTCGTCACTGCCAGTTACTAGACAATCACGGCGGACATAATGCAATAGTTGTGCCGCCATCATCTCTCCCAGCAGATAATTTTGGTAGTAGACGGGTGAAAGTGCCAAATGCAGTTTCGCTGCCCAATCAGGTTGGTCTCGGTTTTCCGGTCGGCGAATACTTTGGTATTTCTCAACGATATCCCACCAGAGCTTATTCAAGTCTTGTTCAGGATCTCGATACATCGCCTGCTCAAATTTACACATGGTAACTATCCACCTAGTGCTGATCAAAAACTGAACTCTCTGCGACTCCCAAGCTTCTTTACTGACTGCCTCAGCCTCTTCTTCGGGAACATCCGCGTAGAGCTTTAACCAGACAGATTCTTTGTTAAACCGCCCCATTAGTTCCGCAATGGACTCGGTTGCGAGCGTATGCGACGGTCCGCGCAACATCCATGGGAGTTCATAATCGGAATAGAGATCATAGACTGCATGTCCAAATTCATGCAGCATGGTTCCCATCCATCGCTCATTGGATGCATTGTTGCAAAGGACCCGAACATCCCCTTCGTGATCGATATCTGTACAAAACGCGTGCTGATATTTCCCCGGCTTTTCATAGAGGTCGCTG
>CAISOI010000758.1 GCA_903886985.1 uncultured Chthonomonas sp. | reverse complement strand
TCATCCGCCTTGAGCTGCTTGCGAGCATAGCTGTGCGCCACCAGATTGATCGCTTCCGTACACCCACGTACAAATACGATCTCTTTGTGCGAGGGCGCGTTAATGAACTTGCCGATCTTGACGCGGGCTTCCTCGTAGGCTTTGGTAGCTAGCTCGCTCAGGTGATGCGTCGCGCGATGGATATTGGAGTTGTACTGCTCATAGTAGTCCGTCAGGGTGTCGATGACCACCTGCGGCTTCTGGCTGGTGTTCGCACTATCGAGATAAATAAGGGGTTTGCCATGGACTTCCTGTGAGAGAATGGGGAAATCCCGACGGATTGATTCGACGTCAAATTTTCTCATGGAATTACTTACCTTGACCGGATAGGCTTGAACCCGCGAACTACACTTATCCTTTGCTCCCAATCCTCTAATTAACTTTGTGACTATGTCTACAATTCAATTTTGTAGCCACGTTTCTGCCAACAACATCTATACGCTTCTCGCAGGAACTGATGTTCTTCAACAATTGCACAATCTGTCGAATCGCGTATTTCCTCATCCGAATTTCTCAAATACAATAGGCTACGTACTGTTATATCTACATTGGCTAGGTTTTATCGCAAGTGGAGGCAAATATGTCCGATTTTGCACTAGAATCGCAAGAGAGAATGTTCTACGCGGGGCAGTTGGTGTCGCCCGGGACTTACCAACAGCTTGAAACACACAGGATTATTCAGTTGGATAAGACAGACTATTTACCGGGAAGTCTTGATGGTCGCGTTGCCACCTATGCGCTTATATCGTCATACTGGACACCAAGTTTACAGAGTTCCGTCCAAAATAGTGCTGCCTGACAAGCGATTATTGGACGGTATCAGATTTCTCAAGATTTTCGAAATTAGACTTCAATCGACTGGATCTCTGCCATTGCTTCGCTCAAATCGTTAGGTGCTCCCTTTGCATGAGTCTCATCTCCGCGAAGTGCTTCGTATAATTTCGCAGCCATTATTGCTCCAGTTGCTGGACCGATAAGATAGATCCAATAGTGATACAGAGCGCTTTTATCCGCAAAGAGTGCTGGACCGAATGTGCGAGCTGGGTTCATGGATCCGCCGGATATTGGTCCGCCAATCAAGACGTCAAATACAACGGTTAACCCAATCGCAATGCCTGGAATGGCACCATTCGAGCGTTTGTCGGTAGCAACAGCCATGATGACGAGCATCAGAAAGAAAGTAAGTACTGCCTCAATTGTGACTGCACGTATCAGCAGTCCACCCGAGGGACCGTGTACTCCATAACCACCACCAAACAGTAGTGCGGACAGTCCGGCAGCAATTATTCCGCCAGCAAACTGCGACACCCAATATGGCACCACAAAACGCCATGGAAATCTACCGGCAGCCGCGAACCCGAGCGTAACAGCGGGGTTGAAATGGGCGGCAGAGATATGACCAAATACATAGATCATGGCTAGAACCGCAAGCCCGGAAACCCATGCCGCTGCCATCAAACCACTATCGCCACCAGTTAAATGGCCCGTAGCGGAAAGTGCCACCGGAGCAAAGACAATACCGAAAGTGCCGACCGCTTCGGCTACATAGCGACGACGCATATCGTCCCGAGCCGCACTAATCACCGATTTCCTCAAGCAGCTTTTCCACTCTCGAACGGATCTCGTCGCGTATGGCACGAACCGTCTCGATGGTTTGCCCTTTTGGATCATCCAGACCCCAATCTTCCGTTACGTGAATTCGAGCCGGACAAGCATCCGCATCGACTCCGCAGCCCATTGTGATGATCCTGTCGGCATCATCCGCTATTGCCTGGGTGAGTTGTTTTGGTGAATGGTCCGCCATGGAGATTCCAACCTCCTCCATGACTTCAACGGCTACAGGGTTGACGGCCTCCCCGGCTATAGTTCCTGCAGAAAGCGCATGAACCGCCAAACCTCGTTCTTTTGCAATCGAATTTGTAAATGCTTCCGCCATTTGTGAGCGCCCCGCATTATGGACGCAGACGTAGAGTATTGTCTTCATAATATTCCTATTTCAAATTCAGCAATTACAGCCAGTGCCACAGCCGGATACAGTAGATTGCGATGCAACTGCGGTAAGCGACAACGATGGTGGGCAGCAGATATCTTTTGCTAGGCAGTCGGTATGCTTGTAACCTAGATGCAGAGTTACACTGTCATTAGTAACCGTGTGTCCTGCCACTGGATATTGCGAGATGGTTACATCTTCGTACTCAATCTCCAAATCCAAATCCTTATCAACTGGCAACACTTTCGCAGATTTGATTAAAACATCAGCCATTTTCCCTGCAAGAAGTCGATGCTCCATGTCAGTCCATACCCACACTTGCAACTGACAAGTATGGTTTGTGTGAACGCTCCCACCACAATCGATAAATCGCTTTTGTACATGTGCCACTTCTGTGATATGAAAGTTGATTGGCACCGCATTATCATTTGGAAGAACTATGCGAAATTGCTTATCGCGATGCGCTTCAAGCAGGCTCTTAAACGTGCTCAATTTCATCGCTTCCGATTGGGTGGGGATGTCTCTTGACACAACTTCTTGCCTAGCTGTAAGAGGAATGACCTGGGAAAATACAGTTCCATTCTTAGGGGTTGGTTGTACCATTAAGGATTTGTTAGCACGAATAAACGCTCCCATTACTCGCCCATCAAGAGATATTTTCTCTTCTGCAGTTAAGGCTGCCACTTGAGGAGAACAGCACGAAGACCCTTCTAAATCTGCAAATGTATAGCGTCGAGTAGGTTCAATGGATGCTTCGGTAAATCCCGCCTGTTTGAGACGTGCTAGATAATCACTACTTTCGAGCGCACCGGCAACACAACCTACAAATGCCTCTAAATCGGCGCGTACAGCTAAAGGAAGCTCGCCCTCGACAACAACATCCGATACCGCAAACCTGCCACCCGGTTTCAACACACGGAAGGCTTCCCGCAAAACAGCATCTTTGTCTGCGGAAAGGTTGATGACACAATTGGAGATAATAACATCCACAGAGTTGTCGGGCAACGGAATTTCTTCAATATGTCCCTTTAAGAACGCAACATTTGTTGCGCCAGACTCCACTTTATTCTTCTCGGCCAGAGCAAGCATCTCGTCTGTCATGTCAAGGCCATATGCATAGCCAGTTGGGCCGACTCGTTTTGCCGAAAGCAGCACGTCTATTCCGCCACCGCTTCCCAAATCAAGGACAATCTCACCCGCATTTAGGGCAGCAAGTGCAGTCGGATTTCCGCACCCTAGTGAGGCGAGGAGTGCTGCCTCTGGAATGGATGCTGCATCAACATTGTCATAAAGTCCACCAGTTATGACGTCGCCACAACCACATGAAGTGCTTCCGCCACCAGCATTGCCTCCACAACATGCCGCACCTTGACCATTCAGAACAGATTGCGCTGCAGTGCCATATTTTTCACGGACCAATTGCCGTACATCGTTTCTATCGGTGAGTTTAATTGTGTGTGACATCGTAATTCTTCCTTTTTAACAGCATGAGCCGCGTTCGTTCCGAGTGGAAGTGTCGCGACCAAGATAGGACTCTAGCACTGCCACAGCTTCGCGATTCACACCGCAAATCATGTTCTTGCCGCGCCGTTCCACCGTGATAAGTCCAGCTAGACGTAGTTCTTTCAGATGGTGCGAGATAGTTGAGTTAATCTGTTCAGCACCTGTAACGTGGCAGCATACTTCGCCAACAGTGGGACCGATCATCGGACGCACATCGCCATTGTCCTCGACTGCAACGTGGCAACATTGGGCACGGAGAAAGGCAAAGATGCGAAGTCGTGTTGGATCTCCCAGAGCTTTAAACATTAATGCAAAATCAAAATCAGAGTCAGTCATAGGGAAACCCTTTTATATTTCGTGAATTGTAGAAATGTTACCACATGGACATGTTGCGTGTCAATAGATGTTTCGAAAAAGATCGAAATGTTATGGTGTTCGAACGTGGGTGCACAGTGTATACTAATTAATAGTATCATGATGTACTAAGCTTTATGGGCACTCGTGCCTGAGACGCAGAAACACGGATGGTGCCGACATGCGAAATAATCATCCAACTATTAATCCTCGTTGTAATGCACCCTTTGGATTGAACCTTCACCATTCGTGGTGGGATGTAGAGTTCTCTCAGGTTTTGCCTTTTGGAACCTATTCAAGAGGGAGGGCATAAATGACGATCCTCTCATTTTGTCGTCAATATAGTAATTTTGTCGGAGCTCTCGCTGGACTGATTATTGGCGCCATATCCTACAAGTTCAGTCCGCACTACTCTTCTATCTGCTTTCTCATAACCATTGTCATATGCGGAGTCCCACTTGTTTTCAAGACCTTGAAACAGATGGTTCACGGCTCCTTCAATGTGGACACGATTGCTTCGTTAGCGATAGTGGCCTCGGTAGCTGACCGCGAATTCCTGGCAGCAAATATGGTCATCATCATGCAATCCGGCGGGGAGGCACTCGAAGATTGGGGGCTGCGACGGGCAAATAGAAGTCTCGACAATCTTCTGAAACGCGCTCCGAGTATTGCCCACATCAAAATCGATGGTCAAATTCATGATGTGGCTGCAAAGGATATCAAGGAAGGAGATCTTTTGATCGTGCTTCCAGGAGATATCATCGCTGCGGACGGCAGCCTGATAGAGGGTACTGGCAGTGTAGACGAAGCTGCCCTGACTGGGGAACCGGTACCACTCACAAAATCTGTGGGCGACAAGGTCTATAGTGGCACCGTGAATTTGTCAGGAACGTTCGTCATTCGCGCGGCCAATACGGCAGCAGCGAGCAAATACGAACTCATCGTGAAGATGGTAAAGTCCGCGCAAGGCGAAAAGGCACCTATAAACCGGCTGGCCAATCAATTTGCTCCCTTCTTCACGATATTTACACTTGCTGCAGCAATCTCAACCTACCTTCTTACACGTGAGCCATCCCGTGCAGTTGCTGTGCTGGTTGTCGCGACACCTTGTCCACTTATCATTGCGACTCCGCTTGCCGTAATATCGGCGATAAATCACGCTGCGGCTCTCAATATTATCGTAAAATCTGGCGCGGCAATTGAACAGGCAGGGCTTGTAGACTCCGTAGTATTTGATAAAACCGGCACAGTCACAATGGGTCAGCCATCACTTGAAGAGATCAAGATTGTGGTGGACGCTAAACTGGGATTCAATGAAACAGAGCTTATTCGTCAGGCAGCATCATTGGAGGCACTCTCCACACATGTGGCAGCGCAAGCGCTGGTACGCGCTGCCCGAGATCGGAAAATGACAATTATTCCCGCCACGGACACCGTAGAAGCGCCG
>CAISOI010000757.1 GCA_903886985.1 uncultured Chthonomonas sp. | reverse complement strand
CGGCAACGGTTTTGTGTTAGGACCACCTATAACTGCGGACATTTTCCACTGCTTGTCATCGAATTCTGGAGTGTCCCATCCTTGCTGATAATTCGGGCTGATAGCTTCATCACCATTGGACAAAACGCGAGCAACCCTGCCGCTCTTATACTGGATAGTAAGAGTGAACCGTACTCCCACTTCTCTCACGTTTGATCTGCCTTCGCGCGCCTCAACGGTGAGCACATTGGGACCCTTTTGAAGATACCGACTCACATACAAAGTTTGTTCAGCTTCGCCGCCAATCCCGGTTGAAACTCTGCTGCCATTGATGGCAGTTTCAAATGCACCTTTACTCGAAACTAAAAGAGTTGCAAGCGCAACTTCTTCTGGGAGTTTGAGCCTCTGACGGAAATAAAGATGGCTTGCGGAAAGGTCTGACGACCATATCCAGTCCGATGCTTTAGCCGTTGTCACGACCTGAGGAGCAGGTGTTTGCGCATGAACGACAGGAAGACATAACGGGAGAACAAAAATGTAAGCCACTTTGAGGAGAGTGACACTATGGATTTTAGAAATAGGGTTCATGGCCTATTTTACGCCAAAAGACTCCAGAAATTCCATATTGCCTTAGTCAAAAGTGGAGTGCCCGATCGCACTAAAACTCTGAAGAACGCTTTGTGCTGAGTACCTGTTCGTTGGCAATCACCTAGATACAATTTGCTTACTCACATTTGCAGTCCCTTCTAGCTCTTCCATCGCAGGTATAATTCTCCTATTCAATCAAGAGGTTTAACCTTGCATCAAACTCGTTCTAATGAACTTCTCTCACGTGCCCTCGAAGTGATTCCCGGCGGCGTAAACTCTCCCGTCCGCGCTTTCAGTGCGGTCGGAGGTAATCCACTCTTTATGGAACGTGGTGTCGGCGCACATATGTTTGATGTGGATGGAAACCGATTTTTGGACTGCATAGGCAGTTGGGGACCGCTGATCTTTGGACATGCTCATCCACGTATCCGAGAAGCTTTGATTAAGCAACTGGAATTTGGCTCGACATTTGGCGCTCCTACTGAGCGTGAGGTAGAAATGGCGGAGCGTCTGGTTCAGGCGGTTCCGTCCTGTGAGAAAGTTCGGCTAGTCTCGAGCGGTACAGAAGCGACCATGAGCGCAATACGGGTTGCGCGCGGTTTTACCGGTCGCGACAAGATTTTGAAGTTCGAAGGCAACTACCATGGTCATGGAGATTCGTTGCTTGCCAAGGCAGGATCCGGAATTGCGACGCTGGGCTTGCCAGACAGTGCAGGTGTGCCTGAAAACCTGACGCGGGACACATTGACTGTGCCATACAATGATCTTAACGCAGTCGAGGATTTGCTAAAAGCAAATCAAGACACTATTGCATGTATCATTTTGGAACCAGTTGTTGGAAATTCCGGTTGCATTGAGCCCGCAGAGGGATTCCTCGAAGGACTGAGGAGCTTAACAGCCGATCGAGGCATAGTTCTCATTTTCGATGAAGTAATGACGGGATTCAGACTTGCACTTGGGGGCGCCCAAGAGCGATATGGCATAACTCCCGACATGACCACTATGGGCAAGATAATTGGTGGCGGTTTACCGCTTGCGGCATATGGTGGTCGCAAGGAGATTATGAATTGTGTCGCTCCCATTGGACCGGTATATCAGGCGGGTACCCTTTCAGGAAATGCGCTGGCAGTGACCGCTGGAATCGAAACACTTAAGATGATCTCGGAGGACCCGGAACTCTATGTACGTCTCGACTCTAACGGTATTGAGGTTGCAGAGGGTCTTAGGGTTGCTGCAAAGGAAGCTGGTATAACAGCGACGGTAAATCAAGTTGGAAGCATGTTGACGCTTTTCTTTACAGGTCTGCCTGTAACTGACTATATTTCGGCCAAACGCAGCGATACTGAATTGTTTGCACAATTTTTCCGCGGAATGTTAGATCGAGGCGTCTATTTTCCGCCATCTCAATTTGAATCGGCATTTCTGTCGGATGCGATGACGGAAGCGGATGTCTTCTATCTGATCACAGCCGCCAACGAGACGTTGAAATGCATCGCACAATAGTTCAACAGGTTGAATCCCCCATTGGGGTTTAAGAAAGAAGGATAGTTTGCCGCAAGTTACCGAAGAAGTTGTTCTTGAAGCCCTTAAGGCTGTACAGGACCCTGACCTACATAAAGATATCGTCTCACTCGGATTTGTTAAGGATCTGGTCATTGACGGACCCAAAGTAACTTTTAAGATAGAATTGACGACTCCTGCTTGTCCCGTCAAAGACATGTTGAGAGATCAGGCATATAGCATTGTTTCCTCACTGCCCGGAGTTGATAATGTCCAGCTTGAAATGACGGCAAGAGTTCGGGGCACGGAGAGCAACGGGCCACTCATTCCTAATGTCAAAAACGTTATTGCAGTGGCTAGCGGGAAGGGCGGGGTGGGTAAGTCTACTGTATCTGTGAATCTGGCTGTAGCACTGGCTCAAACGGGTGCAAAGGTCGGCATTCTCGACGCGGATATTTATGGTCCCTCCATTCCGATGATGATGGGTGCGGAAACTGAACCTGTTTATGACGGCAAATTTCTGTATCCAGTATTTGTACATGGCGTCGGGATTATGTCTATCGGATTCTTCCTGGAAGATGATAAGGCTGTAGTTTGGCGCGGTCCTATGATTGGCAAAGCACTCAATCAGTTTTTGGGTGAGGTCAATTGGGGACATCTTGACTATCTTGTTGTCGATTTGCCACCAGGAACGGGAGATGCCTCCATGTCACTGGCGCAATTGATTCCCATCACCGGAGTTGTTATCGTAATGACTCCTCAGGACGTGGCGCAACAGATAGCTAACAAAAGCGTGTTGATGTTCCGTGAACTAGAGAAGTCTACCAATCGACCAATTCCCATTTTGGGAGTTGTCGAAAACATGAGTGGATTTGTATGTCCACATTGCGGGCAGGAGACAGATCTGTTTTCAAAGGGTGGGGGAGTTGAAGCGGCGGAACGTCTGGGTGTGGCCTTCTTAGGCGCAATTCCGCTCGACCCAACAATATGTGTCAGCGGCGATGCCGGTCAGCCCGCCATGCTAATGGCGCCAGACAGCATTCAGGCTGGGGCTTTTCGCAAGGCTGCCGGGATGGTTGCTTCTCGCGTCAGTGTGTTAAATAACGGTTGATTCCGTTCGCTGAAATAAGGAACTGATTATTGTCTGAACCCCAAACAACTGACCGATTATTGGGCGCCCATATGTCGACGGCGGGCGGATTGAAGAATAGTCTATACACCGGTAAAGAGATTGGCTGCACTGCAGTACAACTCTTTACCAGTAGTCCTCGTCAATGGACGCATCCACCGCTCGACCCGACCGCTGTTTCAGATTTCAAGAAGGCAAAGGAGGAAACGGGAATTGGCTTCACTGTCGCTCACGATTCTTACCTTATTAATCTTGCAGCTCCAGATGAAGTTGTTCTCAACAAGTCTATTCATGCCTTTCAGCTGGAGCTGGAGCGTGCAGAGGAACTCGGAATTCCGTGGGTAGTAACACACATGGGTGCAAGACTGAAATCAGACGAATCGGATGCAGTAAATCTGTTGTGTGATAGTTTGAACCGCGTGCTGGAATTGACATCAGGGTATTCCGGTGGCGTTGCACTGGAAACTACTGCCGGTCAAGGTTCGACACTTGGAGATACCTTTGAACAGATTGCAAAGGTTCTTGATGGCTGCAATGGGAACCAGCGACTTGGAGTCTGTGTGGACACGTGCCATATCTTTGTCGCAGGCTATGACATTCGTGATGAAGAAACTTATGATGCCACGTTCCAGAAATTCAGTGAACTGATCGGTTTTGATCGAATGAAAGTGATTCATGCTAATGATGCCAAGAAACCGCTTGGAAGCCGAGTGGATAGACACGAACACATTGGTGATGGAGAGATAGGTATTTACGCATTTAACAGGCTTGTAAACGATCCCAGAATGTTTCATGTACCAATTATTATTGAAACTCCTGAGCTTGAAACCATGCACGCTGTTAATTTGAATCGACTGAAAGAGTTGGTGCAATAGATTCATGTACGTCAATACACTGTTTTTTGGTCACTTCAAGGACTACGCTCCAGACGGGATAAAGATGGAAGTTGCGGAAGGTGCGAACATCTGCTCTCTTTTATCGGCGTTGGCACTGCGAGATTGTCGATTTCAGAGCCTTATTCGTTGTAGGGTTGCCGTGAATGAAGAGTTTGCTGGGGCCGACACGGTGCTATGTGATGGAGATGAAGTTGCCTTTCTGCCTCCAATGAGTGGAGGATAATAAGTTGCCTTTAGTTTATTACCGGATAATAAACGAGCCTATCGATATTCGGTTCTTGGAGGCAAAAGTCTCCGAAGTAACCAATGGCGCCGTGCTTACATTTATTGGTCAAGTGCGTGTGAATTCTCGAGGTCGTGAGGTCTCGTATTTAGAATACGATGCCTACGTCCCTCTTGCAGAAAAACAGATAGGTAGAATCACCAAGAGCGCAGCAGAACGTTGGCAAGTGGATGTTGCCGTAGAACATCGGTTTGGCAGGATTGAATTGGGTGAAGCGTCGATCGTGATATGCGTTGGAGCGCCGCACCGAGATGTTGTCTATGAAGCGAGTAGGTATCTTATTGATACTATAAAAGAGGAAGTTCCGATCTGGAAAAGAGAAGTGTGCCCCGATGGGGACTTCTGGATCGAAGGGGAAGAGGCTATTAGAGCTTCAGAGGCGTAATGAAGTATATTGGTGGATTGATTTCAGGTTTGATCGCAATTGCCATAGTTGTTGTGGTGGGATTTTGGATCGTCCCGAAACATAAGTCTGCCTTGGACGCCTCCAATGATAGTTCTGCATCTGAGAAACCCATTGCATCTCCCCAGGCAAACAATAATGACATTCAAAGTCCTATCTCTCCCGACAAGAAAATCTCAGTGCCCAGCACGGAAAGTCAGCGGCTTCGCGATGAGATTGGAAAGAAACGTATTCCATTCTTTCACATGCTCTCAGACAAATTTTCCGATATTATAACAAGATCGAGTGTCTTAGACGACATTGAGACCCTCGATCTCGTTATCGCTAAACCAGACAATGTAACCGTGCTTGGAATTGTTCAGAATGCAATTCAACCAACTGCGCGGGACTATGGCTTTACAAGAGTCAGGTTTTATGTTCGGAACGAAACAGCAGCAATAGACCCTTTCCGTGTGGTTGCGGAGACGACTTTTGACGGAACCAGCCACTGGAATACTTTTTGGAAGTGATGACTAACCTTTGAAACCACTCATCGGCATTACATGCGCAACCAGTTATTTTGACAAAGAGGCACCAAACCCACAAGACCGTATGAATATGTCTTATACTCGCGCAGTGGAAATGACCGGCGGAATACCTGTTATTATTCCCGCGATAGGCTCCCCGACATATATTGATGGTCTATTAGATAGACTTGATGGTGTTATTCTTTCCGGCGGTGCAGACTTGAATCCACAGGCTTATGGTGAGTCCATTTTTAACGGAACGGTAGAAGTTGATCCTTGGAGAGATGAATCAGAGCTTCTATTTGCTGCGAAAGTCCTTTCCACAGATT
>CAISOI010000756.1 GCA_903886985.1 uncultured Chthonomonas sp. | reverse complement strand
CGGCTTCGCTGTAGGCAATTAGTATCATTTCCCTCGATGCAAATGCAGAAACCATCATTATCAGAGTGGATTTCGGGAGATGAAAATTTGTCAGCATTGCACCGACTATTTTGTATTCATAGCCAGGAGAAATGAAGATTTTCGTCTCTCCACTAACGGGTTCAATCAGCCGTTTGCCCACGGCAGCACTTTCCAACGTGCGAACTGTAGTTGTACCTACTGCTACTACTTTACCTTTGCAATCGTTAACAATGCGAGCACATTCTCTACTTATTGTACGCCATTCCCCATGCATAACGTGAGTGTCAACGTTTTCAACCTTAACTGGTCGAAAAGTGTCGATACCAACGTGCAGGGTAACATCTGTTACTCGAATGTTCTTGGATTCAATATTGGATAGAATCTCATTTGTGAAGTGCAGTCCGGCGGTGGGGGCCGCGGCCGAGCCATCAACCTGTGAGTAGACCGTTTGGTATCGCTCTTCGTTGGAAATCTTGGTATGAATGTAGGGGGGGAGAGGAGAATCTCCTGCAGATTTAAGACTGTCCCTCGTATCTCCGTTTTGAAACCGTAATATCCGTCCGCCTTCTTCTGTCTTCGATACGACGTTCGCTTGTACAATGGTATGTTCATCTACCACCAAGTGCAATTTGCTTCCCGGGTGAATTCTTTTGCCTGGATTCACCAGTGCGCTCCATTCACAGTCTCCTATAGGCTGAAGAAGGAGCACCTCTGCTGGAGAACCTGACTCTCGTAAAGCGCCAATTCTACGAGCAATGACTCGTGTGTTATTTCGCACGAAGAGGTCGTCTGGATTCAAGTAATCCAGCAGATCACGGAACTGTTTGTGCTCAATAGTTCCGCTTTCTCGATGAACTACCATCAGTCGAGAATCTCCACGAGGGAGGGGAACTTGCGCTATAAGCTCTTCTGGTAGATCATAATCAAAATCGGACGTTAACATGTTGCCACTACCAAGTCCAGTGTGTCTTTCAGATTTAGAGTTTAGCGGTCTATTCGGCTAGAAGTCAAGCAGGTATCCAGGCTTTATTCGTCCTCCCAGCGGGCTACAAATATCTCGCCAAACTCTTCTCGGAGTTCGAAGGTTCGCAAAGAATATCCGCAGGCATTAGTGCAATTACCCGACCGCAAATCAAATCTCAAATGGTGGCGGCGGCAGATTACTTCACATTCTTCGAGCCTTCCACGATCTAAGAGTTCATTTTGGTGCGGACACAAGATACCGGCGGCATAGAACTCTCCAGAAACTGTACGGAATACCGCACAATCATCATCCGTCCCAACTTTAACCTTCAGTCCCGCACCTGGAGCAATATCAGCTGCATCTGCTACACGATACCAGACTTTCTTGATGCCCAAAGTTATCCACCAAGACGGCTCATGCCGCGACCAACAGGTGCCTGACCATCTTCAATCCTATGTTCAAAAGGTTTATGTTTGACAGTGGTGAGGAAAAGGTCTGCAATATCCGCATCCGTTGCACCATTGCGCATTGGCGTTCGAAGATTTACTTCTCCTTCTGCCATTAAACAGGGACGCAAACAGCCATCAGACGTAATTCTCATCCTGTTACATGTGGCACATATGTCATTCGTGATCTGGCTAATAAAACCAACTGTCCCCTCAGCCCCACTAATTCGGAATGTCTTTGCGGGACCTTTCGTCATAACAGATGCCGTTTCTAAACTTCCGTGTTGAGCTTCAATTATTTGCTTGATGTTGGAGTACGAAATGAACATTTGACGCATTTCATGAGAATTCAGAGTTCCACCAGATGCAACGCTTGAATGGCGCTGTAAGAGTGCGATGGAACTTTCTTCGGGGCGAGCATAAAGAGTTATTCCATTGGACTGGGTGCTTTCTCCGCTTAACCGAAAATACTCGCTCATGCTTGCATCCCCGGTAGTCCAGTCAATTGGCATCAACTCAATAAACCGCACATGCAGCTTCCGATGGATACTCATTCCTGCAAGTTCTGCAATCTCGTCATCATTTTTGCCGCGAAGAGCAACGACATTAATTTTGACTGGCTCCAACCCTGAGTTAAGTGCAGCGTCAATTCCATCTAGAACCGATTTCAAATCTCCCCGGCGAGCAATTTCCTTGAAACGAACTGGATTCATAGTATCCAGGCTGATGTTAACCCTGGACAACCCTGCCTCTTTAAGTGGCATCGCGAGCTGTGGTAGTAACATCCCATTCGTAGTCAGCGAAATATCTTCGATCGATCCGATATTTCGAATTGACCGAACAATCTCCAAAATATCTTTGCGCACAAGTGGTTCACCACCCGTAATACGAATATTGCGAACTCCCAGTTCTGATCCAATCCGACATAGCCGAATGATCTCATCGGAGGACAAAAGCTCTTCCCGAGGAGAAATATCAGCACCATCTTCCGGCATACAGTAGATACAACGAAAGTTGCATCGGTCGGTGATGCTTATCCGCAAGTAGTCAATTGTTCGACCAAAAGAGTCGATCATTTACGCGAAAATCTCCAATGAATGACAAGACGCCGCCCCTAAATAGGAGCGGCGTCCTTAAGTGTGCCCGGAAGAGGACTCGAACCTCCAAGCCTTGCGGCACTAGAACCTGAATCTAGCGTGTTTGCCAATTTCACCATCTGGGCAAGTCGGCGACGCGCGTCGCTTTCGTTGAGAAATTATACTGGCTGAGGTATACTTTGTCAACTCGGTTGGTGACAAATTGAGGGGAAACTTGTCTGTACTGACGGTTACATTGAATGCGGCTGTGGACCGCGTCTATTCTGTACCGGGGTTCTCCCTGAATTGCGTTAATCGTCCCGTTGATGCTAGTGTTTTTGCGGGTGGCAAGGGCATCAATGTAGCCCGCGTGATAACCCGATTGTGTGGGATTGCTCATTCTACTGGCTTTCTAGGCGGTACAAACGGCGAATTTATCCGCAGTTCAATGCAGTCTGAAGGTTTGTCATGCAACTTTGAGAAAATTGCAGGTGAGACCCGATTATGTATTGCGGCGGTCGACCCCTACACCGGAAATCAGACGGAAATAAATGAGCAGGGGCCTGATATTACCGCGTCTGAAGTTGAGCGATTGAGGCTCACTTTAACAGGACTGTTAGACAGTAAGAATTACGAGTACTTGATCCTTTCGGGTAGTATCCCGCATGGTGTTCCAATTGATTTCTATGCTGAATGCATCGAATTGGCACGGCAAAGAAAGATAAGAACAGTTTTGGATGCATCTGGTGAGCCGTTTCGAGCAGGAATAGCGGCGAAGCCATGGATGATAAAGCCTAACGTGCACGAGTTCAATATATATGTCGGGCGGTCGTTAGGAAACGAATACGAAGTCGTAGAAGCCGCCAAGGATTTGGTTGGAACTGGTATTAGTGTTGTTTGCGTAACACGAGGTGGAAACACTGCGGTAATGGCAATGGAAGATTGTTGTACCATTGCGCGTCCGCCTGTTGTCAAAGTTGTTAGTGCAGTCGGCTCTGG
>CAISOI010000755.1 GCA_903886985.1 uncultured Chthonomonas sp. | reverse complement strand
CTGGCATGATTGCGCCCCCAAACTTCTGACCATGATTATTCATTCCCCATGAAAAATTGACATCATAACCCTTTTTGGTTAAGGCGTCCTTGAGACGAACATTTTGAAGAAACCAGTCCCAGGTTTCGTCGTATTTGCCGCCACGGAATCCGCGATTATCGTTTCGACCATCGCAAAGATAGATGCGAATAGGTTTCTTTTTGGTGGCAAGAACACGTTCGGTATAGACTTGGCCCCCACGGATATTTGTAAAGCTGCCAACATTGCTCAAGACTTTGCGGAATTCGTTTGGTCGTTCCCAGGCGACCATGAAAGCAGCAATAGCCCCAGAACTAGATCCACCAATACCACGCATATCGGGGTCTTTGGAGATGTTGTATTCCTTATTGAGTACCGGCATCAACTCCTCAGTAATAATGCGTGCATATTTGTCGTCGGGAGTGTTGTACTCGGTTCCGCGGTTGGTGAAGCCATCGCCCCAACCTACTTTCGGAGATGGTTCTGGCTGGTCGGGTCGGCGACCGGGATTTATGAATACTCCGATCATCACGGGAATCTCTTTACGGTAGATAAGATTGTCCATGACGTTTTGGGACCGCATATCTCCATTTTCATCTTTGAATGCTTGACCATCCTGATAGATCATTAGTGCTGCAGGTATTGTTGGGTCATATTGTGCTGGAACATAAACCCAGTAGGTATGTTGAGTACCAGGATAGACGTTGCTTGGGAGTGTGTAGGGGCCCTTAATTTCGCCTTGTGGGACAGAATCATGGTGCATTGAATCTGGACCTAGTCGATATTCAGAATCGGGATTGGGACCGGGTGGCATCGGGGCGCGTTGTTGTGCAAACGAGATAAGGGGCAGCATAATTGCAAATGTCGCCATCGCGCTGATTGCGGCATTCCTCAAAGTTATGGTCATGAATAGGTCTCCGATCTGCATTGGGTGTAGAAAATTTTGTGTTGGTGATAGTTACGATACGAGTGACCAATTATCCTACCAGAACAAGGCGACGCAATTGCACGTCTTATGTAGTGATTGTGTACTTTGATTGGCATCATGCGGCAAAGCCACTTGATTGCATCAAATTAGAACACCATAACTTATAAAGACTAATAATTATTTATAATGTTAACAAGATGCATGTCACGAGTATACTATAGATAGCAGTATGCCATTGGCAATCCTGCGCTGATAGAACTGGGCGAAGTATCAACTATGAGCAAATGCGTATAATGGGGCCAAGTCCGCCCCTTATCTATGGAATGTGTAGTGTCGACACGATTCGGTTCTGCATGCTCGTAGTAGTCATTCAAGATTGTCATTTGCGACAAAGCAACTAAAAATTCATTCTCACAAAAAGGAACTCACGATGGATCCACAATCTGCTACATTCACACGCTCCGAACTTATCACGCTTCTTAACGAAGATCTTTCTCGCGAATATCAGGCAATCATTGCCTATATCAATTACTCCAAGGTGCTCAAGGGACCGCAATACATGACCATTGCGAAGGAACTTGAAGTGCATGCCGGGGAAGAGCTGGCGCATGCGCTCATCATTGCGGGCCAGATTGATTATCTTGGCGGTATGCCAACATCGACCCCTCAAGTGGTCAAAACCTCTGAAGAGCCAAAAGAGATGCTTAGATTTGACCTGGACAATGAGGTTCAGACCATTGCAAACTACCGTATCCGTATACGCCAGTGTGAAATGCTGGGGGAATACGCGGTTGCAGAGAGCATTCGATCCATTCTGGTTCAGGAGCAAGAACATTTGGTCGATCTTGCTACTGCCCTCGGGATTGATGTTCCCAACGTTTCAACATACGTAGTCAGTTGATTTCCGTGGTGCCAAAAGCACATTGAAAGTTGCGGCTCGTCCGCAACTTTCATTTCAACTTATGTGGCAAAACGGTGCTCAAGATTCTTTCCGAGGTTCGCCCTCTACATTCCTCAATTGATGGGAGCCTAAACCTTCAATGGAAGCGCTTTTAACCCTTTTCGCACTGTTACGTGAGACAGTCTCAGCTTGGAGTGATGATAAATCTCCACGTCTGGCGGCTGCGTTTGCATACTACATGTTGTTTTCGTTGGCACCGTTAATGATCATTCTGATTGCTATTGCTGGCATGGTTTTTGGCAAAGAGGCAGCGCAAGGTCAACTGGCCGGTCAAATGGAGCAGATGGTGGGTAAGGTAAGTGCTCAATCAATACAAGAGTTGATAGCAAGTGCGCATCGACCATCCTCTGGAATAATTGCAACTGCTATCGGGACAGTATCCATGCTGTTGGGAGCCGCCGCGGTCTT
Source organism: uncultured Chthonomonas sp. (assembly GCA_903886985.1). Taxonomy (GTDB): domain Bacteria; phylum Armatimonadota; class Chthonomonadetes; order Chthonomonadales; family CAJBBX01; genus CAISOI01. The sequence continues at coordinate 4,074 of CAISOI010000755.1, read as the reverse complement.
CGGGCAGCTTCAGGATGCCCTTGACACGATATGGGGTGTCGAGGCAGTACGCGCGAGCGGAATCAAGCAGTTCATTAGAGATAGAGTTCTTTCATTTGCTATGGTTTTGGGTGTGGGATTTTTGCTCATGGTTTCAACTGTAATGACGATTGCAATAGGGGGCATGACTAACGTTGTGGGCTCGTATGTTCCTGTAATCTCAACTTTGACTTCGTTGATCAATCTGTTTCTGTCGTTTTTGATAGTTTTTGTGCTGTTCGCCATGATCTACAAGATGCTTCCTAATTTGAAGTTGAAGTGGAACGACGTTTTGGGTGGCGCCGGATTGGCTGCATTCCTCTTTACTCTGGGGAAGTGGATCATTGGGCTCTACCTTAGCAAAAGTGGTGTGAGTTCTGCTTATGGCGCAGCTGGATCTCTGGTAGTTCTGCTGCTGTGGATTTACTACTCTGCACAGATTCTCTTCTTCGGCGCGGAATTCACGAAGGTATATGCACATAAGTTCGGGTCTTACGCAGATAAATCGAGTCCTTCTGCCCAGATAGAAATACCGACGTGAAGCGCACTTGTATCGCTCAAAAAAAGTTAAATGCCAACAACAGTAACTTCACGTTACCTGACAGGCACTAAAACCAATAGAGCCGCATGCACCTATTGCACGCGGCTCTATTGCATTTGGGTAAGACTTACTTACCGACTTCGATGATGGAGAATGAGGCTGGTACCAATGTGCCGCGACCGGGTCTACCGGTGGTCGTCGTTGGAGCGGGACCATATTCGGCTGCAATCAAGAATACCTTGCCGGTTTTGTGGTCGAAAGTACAGGTTTTTGCGCCCGTCATAGTCTTTAAGGTCTGGTCAACCACAAAGGATGTCGGGCTTTTTTCTTTGATTATCGTCATAGTGCCGTCACCCTGTGAGCTGTAACACTCATTGGTTTTGGGGTTGAACGCAGCACCGTCACAACCGCGACCGATTGGCAAGTCCGCAAGATATTTGCCCGTATTTGCATCGAGCATGACCATGACTTGTGGAGTTCGACAAGCAACGAAGAGAACGTGATTTTTTGCATCAAGAGCAAGTCCGGCATTGCCGCCGCCTTTGCCATTTAGGCTATATTTGGCGGTGACTTTCATCGTCTTTGTATCAATAACGCCGACGCTGTCTTTATCTTCGATGTCAACATAGAGATGACCTTTGCCATCCGTTGCCGCCTGTTCCGGTGCACCTTCGAGATCTATTGTTCCGAGGATTGCGCCGTCTTTCGCATCTATCACTGTGACATTCGGCGCCGAGTGGCTAAAGATGTATACTCGATTGTTGAAATCGTCATTTAGGATTCCGTCTGGTCTGCCTTCGACTGGAATAGTCTTTACGATTTCCAACGTCTTTGAATCCCACATTGCGACCGGGCTGCTGGAAGAGAATCCATGATAATATTTTGCGTTGGTTGCCGCCCCGCGTGCATTGGTCTTGGCAATCTCGCCCACTGCCGCTAATGTGTCGAGATCGAAAACGGAAACTCGTGGACTGGGTCCGGAGCGTGCGATGTAGAGCCGACGGGCATCAGAGTCAGCATAGACATAGTCGAATCCACCTTCGCCCCCAACTTTGGCAGTGCGGATTATTTTGTAGGTGTCATCGCCGATTGGCTGTTTTGCAAATCCTGATATTGCTACCAAGGTAAATCCCAAGGCTAGTGACGCTTTTACAAATCTCATAGTCTAATTCCCTTTAATAAGTGTCACTACAGGTTTGGATAAACGTATCCCTGACAGTGAAATGTTGACAAATTGTCCGATACCGAAAACGACCATGATGCTGGTTCAGCAGGAAATGTAGGCACAAGGTCGAAATGCTAAGTCTTAACACCACGGCATTATATAACCGCCGATCAATATCTCCATATCTGCACATCTTTAGGAGACCCAAAATGAGAAGGCCCCACAAACGGCAATTGTCCAACGTTGCAGGCTACATTGTGAAACACGTTTTAAGCCCTCTGTGTTTGACTCTGTTAGTGGCTTCTGGTAACGGTATCGCCTTCGGCCAATCCACTTCGAATGTAAAGAATTCCGCCACAAAGCCCGTGTTCTACTACATCCCTCATACCCATTGGGAAGGGGCGGTATTTAAAACTCGCGAAGAATATTTGGACATGGGACTGCATCACATTATGCAGGCGATCTCCCTAATGAATAAATACCCTGACTATAAGTTTGCGTTGGACCAGGTTGCCTACATCCGACCCTTTGTCGAGCGCTATCCCGAAGAAGGCAAATTGTTCCGAAAGTATGTTAAACAGGGCAGGCTGCAAATTGTAGGTGGGATGGATGTCATGCCGGATGTTCTGAAACCGGGCGGTGAGATGTTTGTTCGACAGATGCTCTACGGAAAGACATGGTGCCGTGAGGCACTTGGTGTGGACGTTACTACTGCATGGCTGCTCGATACTTTTGGGCATCATCCCCAAATGCCTCAGCTGCTAAGACAGGGTGGATTTACTTCCTTTTGGTTTTGTCGAGGCGTTCCTAACGATCAAATGCCATCTGAATTTTTATGGAAAGGCATTGATGGTACTCAAATTCCGGCGTTCTTGCTTCCAGGGTTTTATGGTTTGCTCTTTGGTCCGCCAAGAGACCAAAAGGGATTTGCGCGCTTCTTCACACAGAGATTTAATGCTTTGGACATTCATGTTAGGGGAAACGAAAGAGTAGGGCTCGCTGGAGTGGATGTCTCAGAACCGGAAGACTATACGTCTCCATTGGTAAATGAGTTCAACCGAAACCCAAATAGACCCTTTACCATTCGCTATTCCATTCCGTCTGAGTTTGAAGCCGTGGTCAACAAACGCAGTAATCGACCAGTATTGTCCGGAGACTTTAGCCCTGTTTTTCAAGGCACGTTCAGCAGTCGTGCAGAATTGAAACAGATTTCGAGAGAGATCGAAGAAAGGTTGTTGAGCGCGGAAAAGCTCAGTGCATTCACAGATATTGTTATAGGCAAATCTAACAAATCAGATTCGGCTGCAATAATGGATGCTTGGGAACCCATTCTATTTAACCAGACACATGACCTCGCGTCGGGTGTCATGACGGATCATGTCTATGAGGATGTTCGGCGTGCCTATGACTATTCGTTTCGATTAGCGGATAGTATGATCCAATCCAAGCTCGGGCTCATTGCTTCGGCAATTGACACGCGAACGAGTTCGAACAGCGCTGCAGTGCCAATTGTGGTGTTCAATACTATGGGATTTTCCCGAACGGACATAACCGAAGCCGAAGTTGGGTTTGCCAGCACTGGTATCAAAGATGTTAACGTTGTTGATGATCGAGGAATGTTGGTACCGTGCGAGATTGTGCGATCAGACAGATACTCCGATCACGGAATCATTCGGGCGACCATTCGGTTTGCGGCAAGGAATGTTCCCGCAATGGGCTATGCAACGTACTGTGTGATCCCTGCCAATTCTAACACGCTGACTAAGAGTAGCGAGACATCCATGCCGGATAACGTGTTGGAAAATGAGTTTTATCGGGTAACAGTTGATCTGAAGACCGGAGCCATAACCAGCATTATTGATAAGACTCAAAATTGGGAGGTGTTGTCAGGTCCTGCCAACGTAATCAGTCACCAAGAAGATAAGGGCGACCTGTGGGAACTCTACCTCGGCCTCGATGGTGCGAGCCATATCGCAATGATCAATAAACAACCAGTACCGAATAGTACGAATGCAAAGCTCAGCAATGGCTTTAGTAAGGATTTGGGAAAGATCGTGAGAGGAGCCGTTTGCACCGAGTTTTCAGTATCCCATCCATTTAGTACAGGTACATTTGCGACGCACATTCGACTGTACACCGGCATAAAGCGAATAGATATATCGACGGACTTGGTGAACAACGAGAAATTCGTACGGTATCAAGCACTTTTTCCAACGAGTGTTAAGAACGGCAAATACGTTCAGGAGATCCCGTTCGGCTCCGTGGAACGACCTATCGGGGTTGAAAATGCGGCCCAAAATTGGGTGGATTATAGTGACGGAATGCATGGAGTATTACTTGTCAACCACGG
>CAISOI010000754.1 GCA_903886985.1 uncultured Chthonomonas sp. | reverse complement strand
TCAAGCATATATTGCATAAATTCTTCGCATGCTTCTTTTCCGGGTTTGGATTTAAGAAAACTGTCCCATAATTCATTCCAATCTCCGCCAGCAAACGATCCTGCATGGAGCGATCTATGAAGATCACGGTCTATTGTTATCGTATACTTGTTGATTTTAATGCCTATGTCCTTGAAATAATCCTTGAATGCTTTCGGGAAAAGGTGGTGCTTTTCGCAACCTTCGCCATTATGTACCCAGACCCCACTCTTCCCAACAAAGTAGTTATGGTTATTGGCTACTTCAAAGTTGTAGACCGGAAATCCTGCCGCCGAACGATGCCATTTGATTGAGGCAACTATCAGTCGCGGTCCCGCGCGAGTGACAATGGCGTTGCCAATTGCCAGTCCACCTGCAGGGACGAAACCTCTGCCGTCTACATAGAGCGGATGATTTCTGGTCGTTTTGAGCGTTTCCACCGTTCGACCGGAACTATCTTTTAGCCCAATTTCAAGTAGATGGTCAGAAATGCTGTGGCTGGGGTATTACTTAAAGGCTCTCACCTAACCAAGGCGACTCTGCTATGATCCAACAAACCGATCTACTTCCCAACACAAAAGTCATGAAAAATGCGATGAATAATCTCTTCAGACGCCGTTTCACCAGTCACCAATCCAACCGCATTGAGTGCTGCCCGCAAATCGATGGTAATAAAATCTCCCGGCAACCGCTCCAGTGTGGTCCCTAGTGCAAGGTCAATAGAATCTCTCGCTTGCTCCAACGCCGCCTTATGGCGAACATTTGAAATTACAACAGAATCAGCCTCGCCTTTTCCACTTCCCAGAATTGAATCTGCGATCAGCTGCTGTAATAGATCCATGCCATCACCGGTTAGCGCTGAAATACTCACAGGGTTATAGTTATCAGTGTAAATGCCTATTTCTTCATGAAGGGCATCTATTCGGAATTGGTCCAAAAGATCAGACTTGTTGATGAGAATTATCGTTCGAGCAGAATCGATTTCAGCAAATAGCGCACCATCATCATTAGTCCATCCCTCTTCTCCATTTATTACGAATAGGGATATATCAGAGATATCCAAGGCTTTGCGCGCTCGTTCCACACCTATCTTCTCAACAAAGTCGTCGGTGGTGCGAATTCCGGCAGTATCAATGGCGGTGACAGGTATTCCCTTGATATTTGCGGTCTCTTCGATAATGTCCCGTGTCGTACCCGCGACGGGTGATACAATAGCGCGGTCCTCACCAAGAATTGCGTTCAGTAGACTACTTTTTCCTACATTCGGGCGACCGACAATCGTCAGCCGAATCCCCTCTCGAAATATCCTGCCTCTGTCTGACGTATCGATGAGCTGTTGGAGCTTCTCTTTAAGTGCGGTTAATCTTGAGACGATTTCGTCGTAATCGAGATCGCCTACTTCGTCAGAAAAATCAATTGTTACTTCAATCGCGGCTATGATCCCAACAATACTGTCGCGTAAGGAATACAGTTCTCTCGAAAGTCGGCCGCCTCGTTGCTGCATCGCAATGCGATGAGATGCTTCCGTCCGGGCTTTGATCTGGTCGCGCACAGCTTCCGCTTGCACCAAGTCCAGCCTACCATTGAGGAATGCTCGCTGTGTAAACTCACCCGGCAGCGCAAGGCGAGCACCATGTAGAATCGCAAGTGAGAGTGTCTTTCCGACAGTTACTGAGCCACCATGGCATGAGAACTCGATAACATCTTCACCGGTGTAGCTGCTCGGCCCCCGAAATACCAAAACGATGGCGTCGTCCACTAGTTCGTGGCTTTTCGGGTCAATAATATCGCCATAGATTATTGTGTGGGACTTCCAGGTGTTCGAAGGGTTGTTGTTTCTGAAGATACTCTCTGCGATCTGAAATGCCCGCGGTCCAGAAACACGGACAATTCCAATCCCCCCTTCTCCGGGCGGAGTTGCAACGGCGCAGATTGTGTCCTCTACCTGAAACATGATAAAATCACCCAACTTCCCCGGATCGCTTAATGAAGTTGCGCTGACCGTTGGAAATCACTGAGGTACGTGTCAAACTCGTAATGTAAAATGTATGTTGAATTAGATTCGAAATGAAAGTCAAATAGACGCTCCAACAAGGATACCACTATGAATTCATCTCACTCCCGCATGCTTCTCTCAACGGTGGCAATAATAGGCTTGATAAGCACTGCCACATTGTCAAAGTCATCTGCTGACAACTCCCTTTTCCCCACGACGAAGGGCAGCACGTGGAAATACTCTGGAACGGCGGCTGCCACCAAACTAAGTATGGGCTCCGTTATTTCGGATGTCAAAACATCGAATGGTGTATCAACTGTAGAGATCACCTGGGACGTTGATGGACGTGTTACCCAGAAAGAGACGTATCTCGTCTCCAAACAAGGTGTCTCGCGAGCCAAATCTGGCGCGACGGGCAAAGATGTCCTTAACCCACCAATCCCTATCATCAAATATCCCGCAAAAATTGGTCAATCTTGGAATTGGAAAGGCACCATTACGGTTGGAACCAATGTTGTTCCCGCTACCGGAATCTTGACAGTTACGTCGCTGGATGACATCAAAACTAAAGCGGGAGGTTTTAAAGCATACTGCGTTAGTCTCGCTCTCACGGTTACTCAGGGAGCCGCGAAAATATCGTTGCAAAACAAATATTGGTTTGCAGCGGGCGCAGGCTTAATCAAACAGACTCTCATACTTCCCGGTCAAGATGGCAAATCCGTAGTTGTCGATTGCTCCGTGGACAGTTTCAAAATCAAATAGAGCCGCTAAACTGCTTTCAACTTGGCGATCGATTGCAGCATTTTCTTGATCCCATGGTTTGGAAAGGCTACTGAGACCTGAAGGTCATCGCCTTCAGGTCGCGTTTGTAAAACTACTCCTACCCCGAACATCTCGTGTGAGACTTTCTGCCCAGCACGAAATAATGATGGAGCACTGGGAGCCACCTTTGATGTCGGCGAAACTGGAAGGCTCGGACCATCTACCCAAAGCTTTCTCTGGCTCGGCCCGGGCGCCACTTTCGCCGGCTTTCCGTAACCGGTAAATCCTTCAAATAACTCGGGTGGAATTTCCTTCAGAAACCTGCTTGGCGGATTGTTGCTCATCGATCCATAAAGCGTCCGTCTGTAGGCGTGTGACAGATAAACTTTTCTCTCAGCCCTCGTAATTCCAACGTAACAGAGCCGTCGTTCCTCTTCCAACTCTTTATCCGTAGAGAGCGAACGAGAATGAGGGAATATCCCCTCCTCCATTCCAACCAAAAACACAACGGGGAATTCCAGCCCTTTTGCCGAATGGAGTGTCATCAAAGTGATCGCCTCTGCTCCTGACACCAAACCGTCCAAATCGGATACTAGTGCCACGGATTCCAAAAACGAACTCAGGGACCGATCTTCCGCTTCCAGTTCGAATCGTGTCGTAACGGTCAGAAGTTCTCTCACGTTCTCCGCCCTGCTCTGCGCTTCCATCGAAGTATCTTCTTCGAGTTCAGCTAAGTATCGAGTTGTTTTCAATGTCAGCTCAGCCAATTGTGTTACAGGGAGCGTTCCACGTTCAGACCGCAAACTTTTGATCATCTCTACAAAGCCACCGAGTGACTTAGCGGCGCGGGCGGATATACCCTGAAATTGGTACGCCATCGAAATCGTATCCCATAATGACAGGTCACGTTCTCGCGCAAAATCCTCGATCAATTTCATGGTACTCGAACCAATGCCACGTGTAGGAACGTTAATGATGCGCTTCAAACTGACGGAGTCTAACGGATTGTGAATCACTCTCAAATAGGCGAGTACGTCCTTTACTTCTTTGCGTTCATAGAATCTGACCCCGCCAACGATTCGGTAAGGGGTGCGGAAGTTCATAAATACTTCTTCCAACATACGTGACTGTGCATTTGTGCGATAAAGAATCGCAAAATCTGAATACTGGCGGTTGTTTAATCTTACTTCTTCGTTGATCTTCTCAACTACCCAAAGTGCCTCATCCTGCTCGTTTTCAGCTTCCTTCTTTACCAGCAAGTCCCCTTCCACGTTCTCCGTCCAGAGCATTTTATCGGCACGAGAACGGTTGTTTGCAACTACGCCATATGCAGCCTGCAGTATTCGTCCTGTCGAACGGTAGTTCTGTTCCAACTTAATGACTTTGGCGTCGGGATAATCCTTTTCAAATTGGAGAATTAAAGAGACGTCCGCTCCACGAAACATATAGATGGACTGGTCATCGTCACCAACGACGCAGATATTTCTTCTCTTGGCTGCGAGGAGATGCAGCAGTTTATATTGTGCAAAGTTCACATCTTGATATTCATCCACCATGAGGTAGTGAAACCGATTCTGAAAGCGCTCCAGAACATCAGCGCACTGTTCCAGAAGTCGCACACTCATCATCAGTAGATCATCAAAGTCAAGTGCTTGATTGCGTTTGAGCTTGGACTGATATCGTTCATAGACTTTCCCAGCGATATCCTCAAAGAATCCGTGGAAGTGCTCTGCATAATTGTCTGGAGCGATTAGTTTCTCTTTTGCCCGACTAATGTGTGAGAGTATCGCCCTTGGTGCAAAGCGCTGAGGGTCGAGATGCATCTCCGACAAGCACTCTTTGATCAAACTCAGTTGGTCGCCATCATCATAAACCAGAAAGTTGCGATCAATCCCGATCTTGTCACCGGCTTCACGCAGGAGCCTCGAGCATGTGGAGTGAAACGTGCCAATCCACATCGATTTGCTCTCTGGCCCCACGAGAGCCACGATGCGTTCCTTCATTTCTTGAGCAGCTTTGTTGGTAAAGGTAACTGCCAATATCTGTCGCGGGAAAACTCCACAATCAGCG
>CAISOI010000753.1 GCA_903886985.1 uncultured Chthonomonas sp. | reverse complement strand
GTCTATGTTCTCAGTACTTGCAGCTATAAATCTACCGACGGCGGAAAGACCTTTACAGGGTTTAAGGGTGCTCCGGGCGGCGATGATCCACAACAGTTGTGGATTGATCCGACGAATGGCAAACGCATGTTTATGGGCGTCGACCAAGGAGCAACCGTTTCGCTGGACGGTGGATTGAGCTGGAGTTCCTGGTACAACCAATCAACAGCGCAGGTCTATCATGTCTCGGTCGACAATCAGGTTCCTTACTGGGTTTATGGTGCTCAACAAGACAGCGGCACGGTTGCGAGCGCAAGCCGGGGGATTTATGGAGCCATAACACCATTTGACTGGTTGCCCCATCCTGGTTATGAGTTTGGCACCATAGCGGTGGACCCATTGAATCCCAAAATTAGCTATGCAGGCGGTCCGGCAGGCGGCATCATCAAAACGACCTATCCGAGTGGTCAATGGATCGACATCGGCCCGTCTGTTGACAGCCGTATGGGGTTGCGCAAAGTTCTTAATCAACCTCTCATATTCTCCCCGAAGAATCCCAAAGAGTTGTTGGCGGGATATCAGTTTCTTATGTCCTCCACAGATGGTGGGAAAAGTTGGCGCAAAATCAGTCCAGATGTGACGATTGTGAAAGGCTCAGTACCTCCACCGACTGCGACAACCCCTGCCGCCCGACCGACTACAAGACCCACAGGCAGACCGACCACGCCAGCTGTGGTCGCCCCGCCGAAGCCGAGTACTCAAATAGCGGTCGATCAGGACATGGATGATGAAGCCGGTGAAAAAGACAAAGATTCCGAAATAGAGGAGTGGCAGCGAGGCGGTGGTGGCGGTGCCATCGATTCTATCTCGGTCTCCACTGTGGATGGAAACGTCATTTGGGTTGGTACCAGCAACGGGCAAATTCGAGTTACGAAGGATCACGGAAACACGTGGGATGACGTGACGATAGCGGACCTTCCAAACGGAATTCGCAGCGACATCGCTTCTATAGATGCTTCGCACCATGATGTTGGCACCGCTTATGTTGCAATAGATTGCCACAATGCTGGCGATCTGAAGCCGTATCTCTACCGCACCAAGGATTTTGGAAAGACCTGGTCATTGATAGTGAACGGACTTCCCGTGAACGAAATCGGCGGAAGTTTCACGAGAGTGGTACGGGCAGACACGGTTAAGTCTGGATTGCTGTTTGCCGGGACCGACACCTTTGTTTATACTTCACTCGATGACGGGGAACACTGGCAGTCACTCGCGCTCAATTTGCCGAACACTTCGTATCGTGATCTCGTGATCAAAGACGCGGATCTCGTTGCAGGTACCTTCGGACGTGGTTTTTGGATATTGGACGATATTTCGCCACTGCGACAACTCTCCCCGGAGACGGCCTCGAAACCGGCATATCTGTTCAAGCCTGCGGATGCAACCCGTGTTCGCCGCAACGTCAATGATGCCACACCATTCCCACCGGAAGTTCCTCATGCCATCAATCCTCCTGTGGGCGCAATTATCTACTATGATCTCGCGGCGAAGCCGAGCAGTGATATTACTATCGTAATTCAGGACTCTAAGGGGAAAGCCGTTCGACACATGTCGAGTGCACAGCCAATTCCGTTGGCGGAACCACCTTCTGCGATTCCAGATTTTTGGATTGCTCCGCTATTCCGTCTGACCACGGAGATTGGGTTAAATCGAACCAACTGGGATTTGCGATACGACAGTCCTGCGGCATTTAGCCACAGCTACGAGATCAACGCAAACCCGGGTGAAACTCC
>CAISOI010000752.1 GCA_903886985.1 uncultured Chthonomonas sp. | reverse complement strand
CTGCCGACGATCAAGTTCCTCGAACTGGAGCGATCATTTTTGGCGACAAGGGAATGATTGTTCACGGTTCACATGGAGCTGGCGGCTGCCATCTCCAACCCGAGAAGATCAGAGAGCAATTCTCTGGAAAGAATGCTCCACCGGAAAAGATTGCAAGAGTAAAGGGCCATCACTGGGACTTCCTCGAAGCGATCAAGACGGGTCGTAAAGCAGGATCGGACTTCGAGTATGGCGGTCGATTAACTCAGGTCGCGTTGCTTGGTGCGATTGCAATTCGCTTTGCGGGTGAAAAATTGATGTGGGATGAGCGACATGCTCAATTCACCAACAATAAAGAGGCGAACCTCTTAATTAATCCTCCATATCGAAAAGGCTACACATTGTAGTGAATTTGAAAAGCTCCCTGCATCAGACAATTCTGCAGGGAGCCCATATTCAACTCACTAATTGCATTACAACTATTGACTCAGTATAATTTGTGGGTCACTAGAAACCACATTCGTCTTAAACACTCAATTCACTGAGACTCTGATTCTGATTCTGATAGGGATGATCCCCATGCGCTGGTTACCGGTCAAATCCACTTTCTTAAATGCCTTCCTGCTTTGCGTCTCAGTTGCCTCGTTTGGTCAACGTCCATCGTCAGTCAAGCTGACGATCCTTCATACCAATGATACGCACGGTCATCTATTACCCTACAGCTATCCTCAGACCGACGATCCCGGAATGGAAGTCGCCCACCTGGAGAGACAGACAAACATAGGTGGAGCTGCTCGTCGCGCAACATTGATAAATCGGATTCGTGCAGAAAAAGGTCACGCAACGCTTCTTGTAGATGGAGGCGACATTTGCGATGGAACACCACTTTCGGTCGAATATCACGGAGATGCAGACATTGCAGCAATGAATGCATTGGGATACGACGTCGCAGTCCCGGGAAACCACGAATTTAATAACAAACTCGCTCAAGTGTTGAAGCTGGCTCGAAATGCCAAATTCCCAATGGTCTGCGCCAATGTAAAAGTCCGAGATGCAAAGTCCACCCCCTACAAGCCCTACGTGATCAAAGTTGTGAGTGGAATTAAGATCGGTTTTCTCGGGTTAACAACGTATGAAGGAAGAACCTATCCTGCAGCAAAAGAAGGATTTGACTTTGCCGTACCTATTGATACTGCGAAGAAGCTTGTACCTGAATTGCGAAAACAAGTGGATTTGGTGGTTGCGGTAACACATATTGGTGTGGATGAAGACCAACAACTGGCTGCAGCCATTCCCGGTATTGACGTCATTGTCGGTAGTCACTCCCACACCATGCTTCCGCATGGTCTACATGTAGCGGGTTATAAGCAGTCAAACTTCCACAAGTCCACTGTGATCGTCCAAAATTTCCAGTGGGCTGCAACTTTGGGAAGATTGGACCTAACCATAAAACATGAGGCGGGCGGTGGATGGCGAGTCTCCGAATTCGAAGAGAACCTACTGCCTGTCACTTCCACAATTCCTGAAGACCCGATAGTTGCGAAAGTAGTTTCGACATATTGGAGCCCCATTAAAGCAAAATACGCGGCCGTCGTAGGGATCGCCAATGGTGACTTTACGGAGCGTGGCCAAGACGCGGCGAACTATAACATGGTCGCCGATGCAGTCAAAGAACAGTTGAAAGTGGATTTTGATCTTGAGAATTCTGGAGGGGTTCGAGCGCCCCTTGTGAAAGGTCCTATTACGCAGGGCGACCTACTCTCTATGGATCCTTTCGGTAACACGATTGTTACCTACAAGATTTCCGGGCGTCAGTTGAAAGAGATATTGGAACGAGTCAAACCCGCAGTATCGGGTATTCGATATCGAATCGAAGATGGGAAACTTACCGAAGCTACCATCGGCGGTCTGCCGATCGCGGATACCCGTATCTTCGAAGGAGCCACCAACAGCTACCTTGCATCTCAGCCTGAATTTGCTGACGTGGCTGACAAGGTAGATACCAAACGTCCGCGGCTCGATGCAGTCATTGAATATTTAAAGAAATACAAAACTATCTCACCTTCATATGACAGCCGACGTGTGGTGAAATCTGGCGGACTATAACCACACTTGCGGTGAT
>CAISOI010000751.1 GCA_903886985.1 uncultured Chthonomonas sp. | reverse complement strand
CCTACAACGGCATTGCGGGCGGGACGCCCGCGCTCCCAATGTTCGAAACGACTAAGGAAAATGAGCAGATGGCACGCGCCATCTGCTCACTTCGCTTAATTTGAAAGTCTTTTGGCTGACAGTCGCAAGAATCGTTAGGCAATCACCTGGTGGACGACGTTGCCGGCGACGTCGGTCAGGCGGAAATTGCGGCCATTGAATTTGTAGGTTAATTTTGTGTGGTCCATGCCGAGGAGGTGGAGCACGGTGGCGTGGAGATCATTGACGCTCACGCGGTCGACCACGGCTTTGTGTCCGATTTCATCTGTGGCACCGAAGTGAAGGCCGGGCTTTGTTCCTCCGCCCGCCATCCAGGTGGTGAATGCGTGGGGATTGTGGTCTCTGCCAGTGCCGCCTTTTTGGACAAGGGGAAGTCGTCCGAATTCGCCACAGCAGATGACGAGGGTATCGTCCAGCAGGCCGCGTTGTTTGAGGTCGGTCAGGAGTGCGGCGATGGGTTTATCTGTTTCTCCGGCGAAGCCACGGTGATTGTCACCGATATTGGTATGGCCATCCCATGAACGTTCATTCTCTTCGCCGCCGCTATAAATCTGCACAAATCTCACGCCGCGCTCCACGAGTCGGCGCGCCATGAGGCATTGTTTGGCGAAGTGGGAGCATTTTTTGTCGTCCAGCCCATATAGTGAGCGAATGTAGTCCGGTTCTTTGTTGACATCGAGAGTTTCCGGCGCTGCCATCTGCATTCGATATGCGAGTTCGTAGGATTGAATTCGTGCGGCGAGTTCGGGGTCCTCGTCATTTTGCGATAGATGGTGATTATTAAGGCGATTTATCAGCGCGAGTTGGGCACGCTGTTCTTCGTCCGTGCGGTCTGCGCGTAGGTCGAGATTAGCGATGGGGGACCCCTGTGCTGCGAGTGCGGTCCCCTGAAATACACCTGGCAAAAATCCCGAACTCCAGTTTTGGGAATAGCCTTTTGGGAGCCCTCTACCGAGAGTATCGTACATCACGACGAATCCCGGGAGGCTCTGACTCTCTGTTCCGAGACCATAGGTGACCCATGCACCGACACTGGGGAAGCCCATGCGGCTCATGCCGGTATTGATTTGAAATAGGGCGGGGGAGTGGTTATTGGTCTCGGTGAAACAGGAGTGAATAAATGTCATATCATCGACATGTTGTGAGAGGTGCGGAAATATTTCCGGTACCCATGTACCCGTTTGACCATGTTGCTTGAATTTGAATGGCGACTGCATTATCGGGCCGACTGAGTCGACGAAGAAACCTGTGTCTTTGTCGAAGCCTTTCAGCTCCGTGCCATTTCGTTTTTCGAGTTCTGGCTTATAGTCCCATGTATCCACCTGGCTGGGACCGCCATTCATGAATAGCCAGATAACACTTTTGGCACGCGCGGGGAAATGAGAAGGGCGCGGCTCCATGGGGTTGACCGCGCCGGTTGTAGCGGCGGTTGCCGAATCGCCAGAACCGAACAGAGCAGAGAGTGCAAGCATCCCAAATCCTGAGCCGGTTTTTGATAAAAACTCGCGTCGGGATGCGAATCGGTGGCTAGGAGATGCGAATAGGTGGTCGTGTTCGGTCATAGATTTCTCACTATTGCGTTAATTGTAGAGTGGTCCATTCGTTTCAGGAATAGATTTCACCCAGGCTTTATGTTTCTTATCGTAATTCTTTGCTGTATCCAGTATCTTGCCAGAATTCAGATCGTACAATTTCATGTAAGTGGGACCGTGCATTCCTGCGGCGGCGGTGGCAATTTGCTTGCCGTTCGCAACAATTCCCCATCCAGTCAGGAACATGCCGGGAGTGATTTTGCGGAGAATTTTACCGTCTTTCCAGATTACGACTGTTTTGGGATAGAACCACGGATCATTACGATATGTGCTCATCTCGCCTTCAATCCAGCCGATAGTTCTGCGGTCTGGGAATATCTTCAGATCCATTCCGTTACCAGCGGAGTTGAGGGCGACAGATTTTTTGTTTTTGAATTCTGCAACTATGGTGCCGTGCAGATAGTATGCCGGTACGTTTGAGCGATCGACATTGACGACTGCGTTTTTCACGGGCCCGAAATCTTCGAGCGTATTGGCACTGATGGGGAGAGTACCAATCAGCGCGATAATTCCAGCAATAAGAGAGAATGGTTTCAAGGGATTTAGGATTCCATTAATTAGTGTAGATAAACTCATTTAATCCGAATATCGCCTGACATAGGTCCGCGAAGGCGATCCGCTCAGGTTCAGGCTTATTGGATTTACGGTAGAGCTCGGTCTGTTGGTTCACGAATTTTTGATCATCAGCAAGTTCCAGAGCATCCGGTTGGCGACCGAGGGCATAGAGGTAGGCATTTTGAATCTCTTTGGTGAGTTGATTCCCGGATATTGTCGCCATTTTATTTGCAAATGCCTCGGACCAAGCCCGAACTTGCGGGTTATTCATGATCATTAGTGCTTGCGGCGCGACCGTGGTGCTAGCTCGATTTGGGAGTGAACCGAGTGCATTTGGCGCATCGAAGAGCATCATGGTCGGGATCAATTTGCTGCGTTTAACGAAGAAATAGATGCTTCTCCGTCGCATATTTTCATCGAGGGTGCCCGGGCCGAACATTTTTGGATCGAGCAAGCCGCTGACATAGAGCATGGAGTCGCGGATGGCTTCTGCTTCCAATCGTCGGCGATTCTGCTTCCAAACGAGTTTGTTATCGGGATCTAATTTGGCCGCTATCGGTTGATTCGCGGACGACTGTTGATAGGCGGCACTATTCATAATAAGTCGGTGAATGGGTTTGAGTTGCCAGTTATTCTGAATTAGAGCGTTCGCCAGATAATCCAGAAGTTGTGGGTTCGATGGTCGTTCCCCTTGCGTTCCGAAATCGCTGGGAGTTGCGACCAATCCTCTGCCGAAGTGATGCTGCCAAAGTCGATTGACGATG
>CAISOI010000750.1 GCA_903886985.1 uncultured Chthonomonas sp. | reverse complement strand
CCCTACACGACGCTCTTCCGATCTTGTCACTATGCTACAAAGTGGAAGTCTGCATCAGACGTCGTGGACCACATTGCAGCGAATTTAAAAGATATCCAGACCAAAACAGAGCGATTCCGAACTGCATTCTACGACAGCACCCTGCCATATTGGATGTTGGATAGTTTCACATCTCAGATGGCCATTTTGAGACACATAGGTATTGTGTTTCGAATTGCGAACGGGGACGTTTATGGTTGGGAAGGTTCCAATGGCTGTTGCGATCCGACATGTACCCATGTCTGGGGTTATGAGCAGACGCTAGCACGAACCTTCCCTGATCTTGAAAAAGGTATGCGACGCATTGATCTGAAACATCAACAATCGCCTGACGGTGGAATTAACAACCGAACAGCCGTTCCATCTCCACCTCGGCCGAGTGGTGAGCATCCATTTATTGATGGGCATGCATCCTGCGTCCTAAAAGCATACCGAGAGGCTCTGAATCACCCGGATGATTCTTGGTTGAAGGCGAACTGGCCGGAAATCAAGAAGGCAGTCGATTATATGCTTGGTCGAGATATCGGTGCGAAGAAGAACTGGCCAGAAGGCATATTGGAAGATGACCAGTGGAACACATACGACGAAGCTCTGCATGGTGTCACTACCTTTATTGGAAGTTACTATCTTGCCGCCTTGCGCGCCGGTGAAGAGATGGCTCGTAAAGTCGGGGATCAGACAACTGGTAATCACTATCGAACCGTCTTTGAGCGTGGTCGAGACACTTTACACAAGCGTTGTTGGAATGGCGAATACTACCATCAAGATCTGCCGGGCTACAAGACGATGTTCGGAGAGATCGGGCCAGGCTGTCTTAGTGATCAGGTGATCGGGCAATGGTGGGCACATCAATTAGGCTTGGGATACGTCTTGCCAAAAGAGAATGTTCAGATTGCCTTGAAAAACGTTTTCAAATACAACTGGCTGCCCGATCACACGAACTGGAAACACAATTGGCGAAAGTTCGCAGGTGGAAAGGACAAAGGACTGCTCATCTGTGCCTGGCCAACGGGCGGTAGACCTAATCAGCCTGTACTCTATTGCGATGAAGTCTGGACAGGAGTTGAATATCAGGTCGCAGCGCACATGATCTATGAAGGAATGATTGATGAGGCATTTGCTATCATCAAAGGGCTTCGAGATCGATACGACGGCATCCCACGAGCGCCAATGCCTCGTAACCCATGGAATGAGATTGAGTGTGGCGGACACTATGCTCGCGCAATGTCATCGTGGTCAGTGCTGCTTGCTCTTAGCGGTTATGAATACGACGGTACAACGGGACATTTGCGGTTCACGCCGCGCTATACACCTGACAAGTTCAAATCGTTTTTCACGGGGCCGGAAAGCTGGGGACACCTTGTTCAAACGCGAACCGCCAAAACTCAAAAGAATGAAGTGGTTGTGTTGGAAGGAAAGTTTGACTGTTCGCATCTGCATTTGCAAACTCACATTACTCCGAAGAATGTAAAAGTAACTGCGGGCGGTAAGCCGGTCGTGGTTCATATAACGCCTTCGCTCGAGGGCGTGATGATAAAACTTGCATCGCCTGTTACTGTTGCAAAGGGAGAGAGTATCGTGGTTATGTGTTCATAAAGTCATTCAGTCGTGTCCAAGACAAGCCATTTTGATAACGGTTTTAATGGCACAACTGTTGTCACGTTTGGATGATTTTTGGATAAGAACCACGGTAAATACGTTTGTTACAAAAGACGACCTCCAAACATCGGAGGTCGCTTTTTATACAGTTAATAACACCAGTAATTGAGAGATTTACTTTCTGCTGCGACGGCGTTTGCGGATCATTAGACCGGCGGTGGCAACACCAATTGCACCGAACGCAATAGCTCCCGGTTCCGGTACCGACGACCCGCGTTGGAAGGCCATTGCAAAGGGATGGGCGTCGGCAAAAGTAACAAAAGTTGATCCCACCCCACCGGAAGTGAATTTTTGGATGTCGGATGTGCCATAGTTTGAGGCGAAAACATTGTCGGAACTATCCACTGCAATGCCGTGAGGACCACTCAACCCAGTATTTGCAAACAGAGAACCAGTCCCGCCAGACGTAAATTTCTCAATGGTGTCGCTATACGCATTGGCCGCGTAAAGATTGCCTTGACTATCGAAGTTTATTCCTGCTGGCCCATCTAGTCCTATACTTGCAAAAACGGACCCAACGCCACCAGGTGTGAACATCTGAATTTTATTTGCCGTGTTCGTAACATATACGTTTTGTGCACTGTCAATCGCGATACCGACAGGAGCATTAGACCCAGTATTTACGAATATAGACGATACCCCTCCGGGGGTGTACTTGGTAATTTGATTAGTAGAAACATCTGGGACATAGATGTTATCCGCACTGTCGATTGCCAGTCCAAAGGGATTAACTAGTCCCGTGTTCGCAAAAATGGAGCCTACTCCGCCCGGTGTAAACTTTTCGACTATGCCATAACCACTGTATGCAGCAAAAAGATTTCCCTGACTGTCAAAAGCCATATTGTCAAGGGCTGCTCCAAAGGCGGTATGTGCCCAAATACCCAGATCCACACCTCCAGGAGTAATCTGATGAATGGTTTGATCGTTTAGGTAGACAAAGAGATTTTGTGCGTTCGCAGCAGGACTTAAGGAGATAATAGTAATTGCACCAAAAGCTGTAATTGCGCCTCGTACGACATTAAGTCTATATCCGGGTTTCGTGCAAAACATTATGTTATTAATCTTCTTTCAGTTACGCTTCAGTATTGAAACAACGAACTTATCCGCTATTAAGACACACAATGTTCCCCATATGTAGATTCTTAATGGACCGTTAATGATAGCGATTAGAAGCGTGGTAAATACGCGTGTCACAAAATAAATACCCCCGAAATTCGGGAGTCTTTATTTAGTCAATTTTGGTCATCAGTAATTGAGACGTCTTACTTTCTGTCACAACGGCGCTTGGGCATCATTAGACGGAAGATACCCGCGCTGATTGGAGAGCATAGATGTTTCCGAGATTAAACGGATCCCTGAGTGCCAATGGTGCAACAATGCTTTTATTGGCAGAAGAGGTGTGTTGCATTGTTGGAGTATAGCGAAACATTGTTGTAAACGACGGTTGAGTAATTGAGGTGTATTTAATGGACAGAGTGGCAATCAATACTCCGGCTTAGCCAAGCCTATTTAGTAGAATCCACAGCCACATGGAAATAGTCAAAATCTACAAAACCTCCGGCAGATTTTGTTGCAAAACTGAACAATCCAAATCGATACCCCATAAAATGGGGAAGGGTATATCTCATCTTTAATGGGCTGCCAATTGGTTTCCATTCTCTGTTATCGAGGCTATAGTAGAACGTCGCTAGATCAGCCCTGTCAGCAAAATCGCCTTGAACTTTCAGAAAGTAAACATTCTGATCTACAGGTATGGATGCTAACTCAACAGGTTTCCCCGACTCTGCACTGACCATGACAATTTTCCGAGAATTTTCCTCTGCCTTAACACCGACATATCCGTAATTCTTCTGGAATGCTGCCAGACCTGCAATATCTCCGGCCTTCATTTTGCTGATGTCTATCGCGACGCTGCCGACGCAATTCGGACCGAACATACGTTGAGTAAGAGTATTTCTGGCGTCTAACAGATTAGTGTCAACGCGTCCTGTTGTAAGTCGTAACCAGCCGGGACGATCTGTAAGGGACCAGAACCGATTGTCGGGGTTATGATTCCACTGCCATTGCAATGGAAATGCTGCACGAATGTAGTCGTTTTCGCCACGGTTTGACGATTTGAGTGTTGCTAATAACTTTGTCGGTCGCTCGAATTCATCGGAAGTGACTATGGAGGGAATAGACGCGTTTACAGTTTTCTGGTCTAAATGGATCGGTGCCTTACCGTTGGTACCGATTACTGGCCAGCCATCTTCCCATTTCATGGGGACGAGATAGGGCACTCGCCCCACGGCGCCATGGTCCTGAAATAAGTAGGCATACCAATTACCCGTTGGGGTGTCGACAATACCGCCTTGCGCAATTCCCTGATCCTGAAACGCGATTCGCCCCTCATAGGGACCGGTGATTTTATCTGCACGGAAAACCAACTCGGTGCGCATACCGCCTCGGGGCCATGTGATGGAAAAGAGATAGTATTTGTCTTTGTATTTAAATAGTTGAGAACCTTCTGCGGGGAGCCCAGCATTTGGACCAGCCGTTAAAGTGGCGTTCGGAATTATCACTTGATTGAATCCGCCCGGTTTAATCCCCGTGACTTCTGAATTGAGCTCAATGAGGCTGATATTGCCTGCGCCTGTCGCCATGTATACACGCCCGTCATCGTCAAAAAACAGGGAATGATCATGGAGCGATGGATTGAATGAGACAGTTTTCCATGGTCCCTTTTCACTGTTT
>CAISOI010000749.1 GCA_903886985.1 uncultured Chthonomonas sp. | reverse complement strand
GTGCTGCCTATGCAACATCCCTTGAGAATGCAAACAACCTGGACGGTGCCGTCAAACAATATCGGGCTTTAGTTCAAGAGAATGGCAAGAACTTAGAAGCACATCGCAAACTTGGCCAACTGCTGATGCGTCAGGGCAAAGTAACCGATGCTGTCGCTGAATTCAATGTGATGAAGGCACTCGCGCCGAAAGATGCCACTCCATATATCGCTGCTGGAGCCGCCTTTGAGCGCGAAAAGAAATTCGATGAGGCCGTTAAAGAGTATAGAGCGCTAGCACTCATTAATGACAAGGATCCCACCCCGCACTGGTACACAGCCAAGGTTTTGGAAACTCAGAAGAAGTACGACGATGCAATCGCAGAATATCGAATTATCGAAAAACTTGTTCCAAAAGACAATTTCTATGCAGGCAACATCCCAAGAATATTGGAACTCGCCGGAAAACAAGATGAGGCACTTGCAGAGTATAAGCGCATTGCCGCCGCCGATCAAAAGAACTCTCAGTCCGCAGTTGCTCTGGCAGTCGCCTATGAGAAGCGCAACAAACTGGATGAAGCTGTTAAAGAATATCAGCATGCACTCGAACTGGCACCAAACGCTGGATTTCTCTATTTACGGTTAGGTGATCTCTTTGTCAAACAGAATCGTCACGACGATGCTCGCATAGCCTATAGTCGCGTTTTGGACAAACAAGGCGAATCGATCGAAGCTTATCAAAAAATTGAGAGCTCTTTTACGGCGGAAAAGAAATTGCCAGCCCTCTATGACTTTTGGAAGGGTCGAATTCGGTTAGACCCATCGGATAGGATTCCATTGAGTCGAATTGAAGCTACAGCAAAGGCAGTCGACAAACAAGTCGACATGTTCACGTTTCTTAAGGAAATCGCCGACAAAGGGGTTAAACAGGTTAGCTTCTATATGGAATACGGCGCGATCTTGCAGCGGGCAGACAAAAAGGACGATGCAATTCTCGCTTACAAACAGGCTGCAATCTTGTCTCCAGGGGATTACACGGTTCACACCACGATTGCCGCTTTAGCGGAACAACTGAACCGGATCCCAGAAGCAATTACTGCCTGGGAAGCCGTTGTGGGCAATCCTAATGTCATCGCTGCACAGATTGTAGGTTACCGATCGAAGTTGGCTGCGCTTTATGAGAAAAATGGTCAGTCCGCCGGCGCGATCCGCCAATATCGTGAAATTGTAAAGGTCGACCCAATGAATAAGATCGCTGTTGACGCTCTCAAAAGATTGGGAGGCTGACGAAAACAACGCATGTTAACCTACGCCAAGCCACTCGCACGGTTAGTTGGAGAACTGGAAAAACTTCCTGGGATCGGTCCGAAGTCGGCTCAAAGAATGGCATTCTATCTGCTCAGAATTCCCCAGGCAGAAGCAGCACGCCTTGCAGAAGCTATTTTGGAAGTGAAGGAAAAGATAGGATTTTGTGAGGAGTGTTTCAACTTTACGGATCAGAAACTTTGTGAAATCTGTTCCGATCCCCGAAGAAATCCGGAGACTATCTGCGTCATCGCGGAACCCCGTGACCTCATTGCTATGGAAAAGACACACGAATTCAAGGGGCTCTACCATGTCCTTCAGGGAGTAATATCTCCCCAAGAAGGAATCATGCCGGATATGCTCAGAATCAAGGAATTATTGCCGCGGCTCGCAAGAAATAATGTACATGAAGTCATCATTGCGACCAATCCAACCGTTGAAGGGGAGGCTACCGCATTCTACATGGCCCGCTTGCTGAAACCTCTCGGATTAACGGTTACTCGAATTGCACATGGACTGCCTGCTGGCGGCGATCTCGATTATGCAGATCAAGCTACATTGATCTCTGCACTAACGTGGCGGAGAGAGATGTAGGGACTTTCACCTTACCAGTTTGATAAGAAACTCCGGAGTGCTCCATTGATCAAAGTAGATAATTCATACAGCCTCGGGTGGGACGAAGTTGCTCCAGTAGCCCCGGATGCATTCGGCAAATGGACTCACGGACGTGAGCTACTATGGGCCGAGGTTGCCTGGAACAAACTCGCCCAACAGGGCTTAACTACCTTTGTCGATGAACTGGACCGCTGCAGGGTTGCAGCGCGATTCGTTGCACTCGCACTTATTTATAACGATTGGTCTGGAATCGTCGATGAGGAATATGACGAGCTTGATCTTGCGACTCTTGCGGGTGAGTTAGAGATAAATGCGTTCCGGTTGGGCCAACTCATTGGTGCGAGCAAGACTCTGAATTCCGTCTATGAAGAGAGCGAACTCGTCGAACGCGCAATTGCGCATCTTGCCGACGTAGAACGTCCAACCGTGGCAAAGGCACTTCTCACTGGGTTTGGATCTGAGGAGTCCCTGTTTCTCTCGTTGTGGCGAATCAATTATCCTGCACCTTCTCAAGACGAAGGCAATGATAAAACAGGAACATGCGACGGACAGATGTCGTTGTTTCCAATGGATGAAGTTGATGGCGGAGGAGAAGAGAATCTGTCTGAGACGGACGAGCAAGTTTTGAATGGTGCATCGTCACAAAAGATTCGCGGGTTTGAGTGGATTTCTGATCGAATGCCTATTTGGCGGCAAGTTTTTAGTTATCAAGTTTTAGGGAGCTGAACCATTTTGCAGTCTATGCCGCTTTTTCCACTCCATACCGTGCTCTTTCCCCGCATGCCGCTGCCACTCCACATCTTCGAAGAGCGGTACAAAGAGATGATTGCGAAGTGCATTTCCGATGAACGTCCGTTCGGAGTGCTCCTTATAGATGAGGGAGTGGAAGTTGGTGGATTGGCTATCCCGCGAAATGTCGGTACCATTGCCAACATCCGAGTAATTGAACCCCTGGACGACTCTGGAAGAATGAACATACTTGCTGAAGGCTCTCAACGATTTCGACTTGTAGAACGGACAGTTGATCCTGATACTTACCTGATGGGTGTTGTTGAGATTCTCAAAGATGATCCAACAAACAAAGAAGAACTCACCAAAAGCATCACCAAAATAACAAGCCAATTTCGTGAATACTTCGAAATCTTGGTGACAAATACGGGTATTTCTATGCCGAATTATGAACTTCCAACTGACCCGGAGGACTTGAGTTTTGTTGTTGCCGCGGTGTTGGAGGGAGACGTAGAGTTTAGGCAATCCCTTCTAGAGATGACCAGCACAGCATCACGATTGGCCATAGAATCCGAACGGCTTGAAGCCGAATTGGAAATTATTCGCGAAATCAAATACAGCAAGCCGCAAGAGGTAATTACACGAATCACCTCAGGCATGCGGCGTAGTTTAAATTCCAACAATTAGCGATGGCAAGAACACCTACTCTTAGCCCAACACGAATCTCCGCGTACCTCGAATGTGCCATGAAATACCGGTACATTTACTTTGACAAAATTGGCAGATTTTATACCAAAGCGCGAGCGGGATTTAGTTTTGGTTCTACGCTACATCAGGTTCTGCAGACCT